>JAYUUU010000491.1:0-7119 GCA_043754395.1 Vicinamibacteria bacterium | reverse complement strand
GTGTATCACCAGGCGGGAGTCGACCTGATGTTCCGCGTCATCGACGTGGACAACATTCTTTTTGGTTCCGAGATGATCGGCGCGGTGCGCGGCGTGGATTCCGAGACGGGCTTCAACTTCGACGACACCAAACGCTACCTCGAGGCCGCGCCCGTCTCTCGCGAGACTCGCGAGCGCGTGTACGAGACCAACACGCGCCGCGTGTACCCGCGTCTGGATCAGGCACTACGCGCGCGCGGCCGATAGGAACCCGCGCGTGACGTGGCACCTGCGCGGTTTTCGGGCACTACGTCACCGCAACTTCCGTCTCTTCCTGGCCGGTCAACTCGTTTCGGTGGCCGGGTCGTGGATGCAGCAAGTCGCCCTCGGCTGGCTCGTCTTCCGCCTGACTGATTCCGCGTTCCTCCTCGGGCTCGTGGGCTTCTGCTCTCAGATTCCGTTTCTGATCGTGGCCCCGCTCGCCGGGGTATGGGCCGATCGTGTCGACAAGCGACGGGTGGTGATCGCTGCCCAGGCCGCGGGCATGGTACAAGCCTTCGGTCTCGCGGGGCTCGTCTTTTCCGACCTGGTGACGATTCCGTGGGTCCTTGCGCTCGCGACGCTTCTGGGGATTGCGAACGGAATCGATGTCCCGGCGCGTCAAGCATTCATAGTGGACATGGTGGACGAGCGGGAAGACCTGAGTAGTGCCATTGCCCTGAACTCGGCGGTCTTCAACGCGGGACGCTTCCTGGGTCCAGCCCTCGGCGGAGTCCTGATCGCCACCCTCGGCGAGGGGGCGGTTTTCCTGGTGAATGGATTGTCGTATGTCGCGGTGATTGGCGCACTGCTCGCGATTCGCCCGAAGGTGCTGCTTCCGCCCGCGAAAGCGAACTCCGTGCTCGCCGATTTGCGCGCCGGCCTGATCTACGGCCTTGGGTCCCGCCCGTTGCGGTCGCTCCTCTTTCTGGTGGGCGGAGCCAGCCTGTTCGGTGTGCCGTTCACGGTTCTTCTTCCCATCCTCGCCACTCGTGTTTTGGACGGTGGGCCGAGCTTGTTCGGTTGGCTCGCCGCGACGGTGGGGCTCGGCTCCTTACTGGGCGCGCTATCGCTCGCCTACCGCTCCCCACCGGCCGGCCTGCCGCGAGCGGTCTTCGTCGGGAGCGTTCTCTTCAGCGGCGGGCTCCTGGCCCTCGCCGCAGCGCGCCATCCCGCGCTGGCGCTGCCCGCATGTTTTTTGACCGGCTTCGGGGTCACGCGCATGAAGGCGTCCGCGAACACGCTCCTTCAGTCCGTCCTCGAGGACGGCATGCGAGGTCGCGTGATGAGTCTGTACGCGATGGCCTTCATCGGAATGACGCCGATCGGAAGCCTCCTCATGGGTTTCGTTGCCGAACACATGGGGACGCAGGCAACCATCGCCGTGGGAGGGGGGGCGACTCTCCTTGTGTCGGTGCTGTTCGCGAGGGATCTGCCCGTGGCAGGGTTCAAAGTCGCGCCGCCGCAAGATTGACATCCACGAGGGCTTTCAAGGAAACTGCTTTCAATGGTCGAACCATTGACAGCCCCCATCCCTGCAAACTTGTCGATCTCCCCAACTCCGGGAACGACCTGGCCTGGCCTCAAACTGAGAGAGAAGGTCGGGCTTGTGCTCGCACCACTGGTGCTTGTACTCCTTCTCGTCTTTCCCGTGCACGCGCAGCCCCAGGCAAGCAAGGCCCTCGCGGTGGCGGCCTTCATGATCGTGCTCTTCGCGACCGAGGCTGTCGATCACGCGATCGCTGGATTCTTCGGCCTGTTTCTGTTCTGGGCGCTCAAGGTGGTGCCGTTCGAGGAGGCGTTCTCCGGCTTTGCGTCCGAAACCCCATGGTTCCTCATGGGCGCGATGCTGATCGGCGCCATGGCGGATCGCTCTGGGTTGGCGCGCCGGCTCGCCTATTGGGTGACGGCTCGCGTCGGGGGGTCGTACAGCCGTCTGCTTCTCGGTTTCATCCTCGTTGATTTTGTTCTGACCTTCCTCGTTCCCTCCGGGATCGCGCGCGTCACGATTCTCGGAAGCATCGCGGTCGGCACCGTCGCCTCTCTGGGCCTCCTTCCAAAGGGTAATGTCGCGCGGGGCCTCCTGATCATCATCACCTACGCAGCCACGATCTTCGACAAGATGGTGATCGCCGGGGCGGCTTCGATCCTGGCCCGTGGAATCATCGAAGAGGCTGCGGGCCGCAAGGTCCTCTACAGCCACTGGTTCCTCGCCTATTTGCCCTGCGACATCATTACGATCATCGTTTGCTGGCGCCTGATCCTGTGGCTCTACCCCGCGGAGAAGAGCCTGGAGGGCTCGCAGGAGCACCTGAAGGCGCAACTACAGGCCTTGGGTCCCTGGACGACGGCTGAGAAAAAGACTCTCTTCTTTCTGCTCACCGCGGTAACGCTCTGGATGACGGATTTCATTCACCATCTGAGCCCGGCCCTCATCGGCATGGCTATCGGTCTCCTGGCCCTGGTTCCCGTGTTGGGGGTACTGGACAGCTCCGATCTGCGCAAACTGAACTGGGGGGCGCTGTGGTTTACGGCGGCCGCACTCGGGATGGGCCGCGTTCTCCAGAAAACCGGGGCGCTCAGTATGCTGACCGACATCCTGGCTCAACTGATCGGGCCGGCCCTCTACGACCCGCTTTCGTCCGCGGTGGTTTTGTATTGGACGGCGTTCCTGTACCACTTCTTCCTGGCCAACGAAACCGCGATGCTGAGCACCTCGCTCCCGGTGATTCTGGATCTGGCGAAGACGCACGGAGTCGATGTTGTCGTCACCGGAATGATCTGGACGTTCGCGGCGGGCGGGAAGATCTTCGTGTACCAGGGGGCCGTCCTTGTCGTGGGCTATTCCTTTGGCCACTTCGAAGCGAAGGACATGCTGAAGGTGGGCCTGGCGCTCACGATCGTCGAGTCCCTGATTCTCATGATCCTCGTCCCCCTATACTGGCCGTTGATCGGTCTGAGTTAAAGGAGCCTGCTGTGCACGACCTATTGACGAATCACTGGCATGAGCCCGCCGGCCATCGCCGGGCCGGATGGGGCACCTTCCAGAAGCAGCCCACGCCATACGACGCGTTCATGGAATCCGAAGGCATCCCCGTTTTTCGGGGTCTGGGGCTGCGGCGCGTGCAGGACCTCGAGCTCCATCCGTGGAAACGCACGGGGGGGCGTGGCCACTACATTCAACTTTTTGGAACCGAAACGAAGTGGGGCTGCTATGTGATCGAGGTGCCGCCGGGCGGCGCCCTTCACCCCGAGAAGCACATGTTCGAAAAGATCATGTTCGTGGTCGAGGGCCGGGGCACGACCGAGGTCTGGCTCGAGGGGTCGGCAAAGAAGCACATCTTCGAGTGGCAGCCGGGTTCGCTCTTTTCGATTCCCATGAACGCGACCCATCGCCTGGTGAACGCCACCTCGGGCGGCGCTTTGCTGCTCGCGGGGACGACGGCGCCCGTTGTCCTGAACGCTCTCAACAACATCGATTCAGTCTTCAACAACGGTTTCGTGTTCAAAGATCGCTTCAGCCCGGACGAAGACTTCTACAAACCGAAGGACGACATAGCGCCCGACCCCGTGCGCGGGCTCGCCATGCGAACGACAAACATCATTCCCGACGCCGTCAATTGCGAACTGCCCCTCGACAACCGGCGCTCGCCCGGCTACCGCCGTGTTGAGCCGTTCATGACCAACAACACCTTCTATTTCTGGATCGGGCAGCACGAGAACGGCCGCTACTCGAAGGCCCACGCGCACGCTTCGGCCGCGGTGCTGATTTGCCTCAAAGGCAAGGGATACACCTACACCTGGCCGGAGAAGCTCGGGGTCACGCCCTGGAAAGACGGACACGGAGACAAGGTGCAGCGGCTCGACTACGAGCCCGGAGGCATGGTCACCGCGGCACCCGGGGGTGCGCGCTGGTTCCACCAGCATTTCAGCGTGTCGAAAGACCCGTTCCGACTCAGCGCATGGTTCGGGCCGCACAATCCCGGCCGAGACCCGGGCGCGCCGGGCGAGAAACACACCGACTACACGGCCATGGAAATTCAGGAGGGCGGCACCGCCATACCCTACTGGATGGAGGACCCGTTCCTCCGCGCGGAGTACGAGCAGACGCTCAAGGCCAATGGTGTCGAAAACCGGATGGACCCGAAGTGGTACGAGACGCCGGCGCCGGGAGAGGTCAGCGACGCGCCGCGCGGCGACATCTGAACCCTTCGCTCCAGGCCCCGTCTGACCGGATCCTTTCAATGACGGAGCCGGGAGGGGAACAAGGCGGGCGCATCTTCTTCAGCAGCGCAGGCCGCAGCCTCGAGGATGAGGACGAGGTCCGGCTGACCACCGTCGGGATCGACATCGGTTCTTCGACCTGCCACCTCGTGTTTTCGCGTCTCGTGCTCGAGAGAACCGACACCCGCTACGTCGTCGCGGAGCGCACGGTGCTCTGGGAATCGGAAATCGCGCTCACCCCGTACTCGGGCGACGACACCATCGACGCCGTGGCTCTGGGACGTTTCATCGAGCAGCAATATGCGGCCGCGGGCCTCGGCATGGACGACGTCGACACGGGGGCTCTCATCCTGACCGGCGTGGCCGTGCGCCGCAAAAACGCGAGAGCCATCGGCGACATCTTCTCGGCCCAAGCCGGCCGTTTGGTGGCGGTGAGCGCAGGAGATGCTCTCGAGGCGACACTCGCTGCCTTTGGTTCCGGCGCCGCGGCGCGGTCGCGCGCCGAGGCCAAGCGAGTCATGAACGTGGATATCGGCGGGGGCACGACGAAGGTCGCCGTCTGCGAGCGCGGCTCCGTGGTGGAACAGACCGCGATCGACGTGGGCGCGCGCGTCGTGGCGTTCGACGCGCTTGGCCGGGTCGCGCGTCTGGAGGAATCCGGACGCCGGCTCGCGCAGGAGGCCGGAGCGCCGCTCGAAGTCGGCGCGCTTCCCCCCGAAGGAGCGGTGGACCGCATCATCGCCCTCATGACCGAGAGGTTGTTCGAGGTCATCACCCAGCCCACTCTGTCGTCTCAAACGTCGGCCTTTCTTCGCCTCGATCCTTTGAAGAACGAGCGCGAGCCGGACATCGTCACCGTTTCTGGCGGCGTCGCCGCGTACTTCTACGAGCCCAACGCCCCGGCGTTCGGCGACCTCGGGCCGGCACTCGCCCGCGCGATCAAGAGGCGTCTTGACTCGTGGGGTCCTCGGATCGAGGCGCCTGCGCAGGCCATCCGCGCCACCGTCATCGGCGCCTCGCAGTACACGATTCAGGTGAGCGGCAGCACCATCTTTGTGTCTCCCGCCGAGACCCTCCCCCTCCGCAATATCCCGGTGCTGGCGCCGGAGCTTCCGCTCTCAGCCGATGTGGTTGATGAAGGGGCGATCGCTGCGGCCATCGGTCGGGCCCTTCGCCGGCTGGAACTTACGCAGGGAGATCAGCCCGTCGCGCTGTGGTACAGCTTTTCGGGTTCGGCCAGTTTCAGCCGCCTTCAAGCTTTCGTCAAAGGCGTCGTCTCCGCGTTGTCGCGGCACCTCGCTCGCGGACAGCCGCTCATCCTCGTGGGCAACAACGACATCGGTGGACTGATCGGCATCCATTGCGTGGAAGAGGCCCGCATCAAGAATCCCATCGTGTCCATCGATGGCGTGAGCCTGCAGGACCTTGACCACATCGACATCGGAGCGCTGCTGCCGGTCTCGGGGGCGGTTCCTGTGGTCGTCAAATCTCTGGTCTTTCCGACCTGACCGGGCCACGGCCCGCCCTCTTTCCACGGTCGGACCACTTGACACCTGTGCCGCCGTGTAAGTAGGTTTGGGCACCTGTTCAAAGGTCAGACCTTTAACGCAAGACCAAAATTCGGAGGATTCGATGAAAGACAACATTCGTCCGTTCGCAAGAATGATGAAGAAAGTGGCGATCAGGACGTCGGTGATCGCGGCGGTCGCCGGGGCCCTCGCCGTTTCATCGACGCCTGCCTTCGCCCAGCTCACAGCAGGTTCGATCGGTGGCGTCGTAACGGATCCATCCGGCGGCGCCCTTCCCGGTGCGTCGGTCGAAGTTGTGAACACCGAGACGGGCACGCGCCGTATGTTGGTCACGGATAGCGCGGGGCGCTACTCTGCCCCAAGCCTTTCGCTGGGTAGGTACGAGGTCAGAGTCCTCATGTCCGGCTTCGCGTCGGTGGTCAGCAAGGGCATCGTCCTCACCGCCGGCCGGAACGCCATCGTCGATGTCGCCCTCAAGATCGCGCAGTTGGACGAGAGGGTTGAGGTGGAGGCCGACCCCTTGAAGGTGGAGACGTCGTCCGCCACGGTGTCGCACCTTGTCGACGAGAAACAAGTGTCCGAGCTGCCCGTCATCAACCGGGACCTCACCCAACTCGCATTCCTGCAGCCAGGGGTCATCAAGAGCCCGGCAGGCCAGGGCGTGTTCAGCGGCCAGGGCGACAAGATGGTCGTGAACGGCGCTCGCGGGACGCAGAACCTGTTTCTGCTCGACGGGGTGCCCAATGGAGACGTCTCCGGAAACCCTCAAGGGATCTCCGGCGTCATGAACGGTTCGGAGACGATCAAGGAGATTCAAATCGTAACGAACAACTACTCCGCCGAGTACAAGAGCGCGGTTGGCGCCATCGTCAGCGCGGTCACGAAATCCGGCACCAACACGCTTCACGGATCCGCGTTCGGCTACTTCCGCGACGACGCCCTGAACACGATCAACCACTTTGACAAGGAGTTCAACCGTGACAAGCCGGTTCTTTCCCGCCAGCATTTCGGCGGGTCGCTCGGAGGCCCTCTGGTCAAGGACAAGCTTTTCTTCTTCCTGAGCTACGAGGGCCTTCGCGAGGAGGCAGGGTTTACGGACACGACTCTCGTTCCGAGCGTCAACGCCCGTGCCGGTCGCCTGGCGAATGGAACGACAGTCACGGTGCACCCGGCAACCGCCGCGATTCTCCGAGTCATTCCGGTCCCGGGCCAGGGGAACACTCTGGTGCAAAATCTCGGAGACACGGCACTCATCGCGAGCACGGCGCAAGACACGACCGATAACAACTTCGTCGTCGGGAAGATCGATTACGCGATGTCGGGAACAAACACTTTTGCGCTCACATTC
>JAYUUU010000490.1:0-8691 GCA_043754395.1 Vicinamibacteria bacterium | reverse complement strand
GTCGGTGACCCAGCACTCGACCCCGTCGCCTTCCGCACTCTCTCGCGCCCCGATGACGACCTCGCCGCGCGGGGTATGTCGAATCGCGTTCGCAATGAGGTTTTGAAAAATGCGCCTCAGGAGACCCGCGTCCGCATAGACCACGAAATCCTCCGGCACCTGGTTGACCAATTTCGTGCTGTCGGTGCCGGCCACCGGATGGAGATCGTGGATCAAAGCCTCAACGAAGGGCCACAGATCCAGGTCGCGCCGCTGCAGATGCATCCCGGTTTCGGTCTGGAGGTTCGCGTTTTCCTCGAGGACCTTGGTCACGAGCCCTTCGAGCCGTTCCACGTTTCGACGCAGAGCCTTCAGCATGCGGTGGGTTTCCGCGGGCGCTCCCTCGCTCGGCAGGGTCCGCTCGAGCACCCGACCTGCGAGGGAAATGGCGTGAAGCGGAGTGCGAAGGTCGTGGGCGACAAATGCGAGATACTCCTCACGACGCTTCTGAGCCTCGAGAGCGCGCTCGGCCGCGTAACTTTGCACCGCCAAACCGATGGCCTGGTCCAGCACGCGGTTGACGATGTGGAAGGGCCGGCCCTGCAGCTTGAGACCGTTCTCGTCAGCCAGATCGTGGATACAGCCGCGCAGGATGTTGTACTCGGCCACGACCTCCTCAATATCAAAACCATCCTGAACCCGCTGCTCACCATGCGCGGGCGGCGTGCCTTGCCTCATTGCTTCTGGAATCGACTCTTCCTGCTGCCCTTCGAGGGCGGCCGCCAGTTCCCCGATCAATTGTGGAATGTGATCGTTGAGGGTCGGCGTGTCGAGCTTCCGGGCGGAGGGCAGCTGCCGAACCTGTTCCCGCCACCTCGCGAGCAAAGGATCGCGATCCTTCCTGATCAGGGCCGCCAGCTTTCCCATGTCGTCGATTTGCATTGTGCTTCCACCCTACTTGAACGCGACGGTCGGACCGTGCACGCAAGGTGATTTGTAGATTGTTCTATCTCCTCCACAAGTTTAGACACGGTTTGGAGAGGGGGCGCTTTGGCATAGCAGTTGCTTGACACTCTGTCGGGGGACGCGTCTGTCGCCCGGTATCGGTTCAATGTCTTTCTGAAGGGGACAGCACAATGATGACAACGAAGAGAGAACTTCAATCGCTTGCGCTCCTCAGCGGCCTCGCGCTCTGTGCGCCTCTGGCGCAAGCCCAGACCGCGAGTCAAACCCAGACCCGGAAGGCCTCTCCAGGATTCAATCTGTTCAGCCCGGAGCAGGACGTAGAGATTGGCCGACAATCCGCAGTTGAAGCGGAACGTCAGCTCTCCTTACTCAATGACCGGAACGTGAACCGATTCCTCACCGGGATTATCAACAAGCTCACGCCCCAGGCCCCGGGAGCGCGATACCCCTACACGATCAAGGCGGTCAATGACTCCTCGATCAATGCTTTTGCCTTACCGGGTGGTCCGATGTACGTGAATAGGGGGCTCATCGAGGCGGCACGCAGCGAATCTGAACTTGCAGGCGTACTTGCGCACGAAATGGCCCACGTGGCCTTGAGGCACGGCACCCATCAGGTATCGAAGGCTTACCTTGCCCAGTCCGGGCTTGGGATTCTGGGCGGCCTGCTTGGTAAAAACGGTGGCAATACCTCCAAAGTGCTGAGCGCTGTGGGGGGCGCTGGTTTGAATGTGGCCTTCTTGAAGTTCGGTCGTGACGCGGAGTACCAGGCTGACCAGCTCGGGGCAGAGATGCTGGCCGGCGCCGGTTACAACCCTGTGGCCATGGCCGACTTCTTCGCCACACTTCGCGCTGAGCAGGGTCGTGATCCCGGGCGCCTGGAACAGTTCCTGAGCAACCACCCTTCTTCGGCTGATCGCGAAGCGCGCATCAGGAATCAGTCGGCGAACCTTCAGATGGCCCCCTCCCGTGAAGTGGGAGGCTTCGAGAACGTTCGGGCGAGTCTGCGGAGACTTCCTGCGGCTCCGGGGCGGGGTGGCGTCCGCACCACTCAACAGCCACTCAATCAAGACCCTCGTTATCCTGAGAACGCCCAGGTCAACGTGCGAATTGAACCGCCCTCCTCTCGGTTCCTGCGGTTCGAACAACGCGAAGGCCTGTTCGCAATCGAATACCCGGACAACTGGAGGGTGTACGGATCGGACGCCGGCTACGCTGTTTCCATGGCCCCTGACGGTGGGGTTGTCGATCTCGGAAACGGTCAAACCGCGCTGGTGTACGGCGTGATTATCAACCACTATGAGCCCTTTGAGGGGGAGACAGACCGCCGCCTGGGCAGCAGCCAGCGGAACTATGCGCCCTTCGAAGACAATGACTCATACGTCGGCAGTCTTGAGGATGCCACGGACGATCTTGTTCGTTCGCTCATCCGGACGAATACGTACCTACAGGCGGATCAGGGTCAGGTCCGGCGGGAACTGATCGATGGGTCGCCCTCATACTCGGTTCTGCTTTCAGGGCGCTCCCCCATTACGGGGCAAGATGAAAGAGTGACCGTGGTGACCCGAGCGCTGCCCGACGGACACGTGCTCTACGCCCTCTCGGTGGTTCCTGGAAACAGTTACGACCCCATGGCGCGCGCCTTCCCACAGATGTTGAGAACGCTGACCGTGAATGACGAAGCCGCGCATCAGGCGACCCAAAACCGGCGGCGGAACCCTGCCCGCCGCCCACGACAGTAACGGAGCCACGGAAAGGTGGAGACATCAGCCATGAGGAGAATCCAAAACGCGGTGGCGGGAGTGGCCTTGGTCGCAGTGGTCGCCAGTGCATCGGGTTGCGCCAGTTGGGGCGACAAACAAAAGAAGGGCACCGCCGTTGGGGCGGCGGGCGGCGGCGTCTTGGGTGCGATCATTGGCCACAAAACCGGATCGACCGCTCGAGGAGCGATCATCGGCGCAGCAGTCGGTGGCGCGGCGGGGGCGCTGATCGGAAAGAGAATGGACGACCAGGCGGAGAAGCTCGCTCAGGAACTCGAAGGGGCTCAGGTGTCCCGCGTTGGGGAGGGCATCGCCGTAACATTCGATTCCGGGATCCTGTTCCCCTACAATTCCGCTGAATTGACCTCCGAGGCTCAGTCAAACCTCCGCAAGCTCGCAGCCAGCTTACAAAGCGAAGCCCGCACGAATGTCACGATTGTAGGTCACACCGATTCAGACGGCGCCGATGCTTACAACCAGGAGTTGTCCGAGCGGCGAGGTCGATCTGCCTCCGCTTTCCTCGCCTCAAATGGCGTCGCGTCTTCACGTCTTGTGACCCACGGTAGAGGCGAGGCCGAGCCGATCGCATCCAACGAGTCGGACGAGGGAAAACGAAAGAACCGGCGGGTCGAAGTCGCTATTTACGCCAACAGCGCCTGGCGCGAAGACGCCAAGCGCACGACCCGCTAACCTCCTTCAACCCCGCGGCCTTGATGGTCAATCGTCAGCGCGGCCTGGTGTCGTAGCCCTCACGATGACGCACCGTCACGTCGGGCCGAGCGATTTCGACCTTGAGCCTTCGATGCTCGACCTTCTTTGAAGGCTCAGCGGCAAAGCCGAGCACGTACATCGCTCCGATGTCGTCGACGATCCTCTTGAGTTGCGTGACGACATCGGGAGAGGTCCCATCCACGACAAAGCCCCCGGTGTCTTTCGCGAGCGCTTCGATCGTGCGCTGCGCGTCTTTGGCCAGGCGAGTGTAGGTGCTGCTTCCGGAGCCAAATGAAGCCAGGCGCCTGGCGTAGGAGACCCCATAGCAGGTGACCTCGGTTTCCTGAAGGGCCCGCACCGCATCCTCGACGCTGCGTCGGCTGGTCGAGTCGTCGCCATCCGTGAAGAGGACCATCACCCTCCGGCCGCGTTTTTGCGAGACGAGGGCAGCGCCGTCGATCACCGCGTCGAAGATCCGCGTCCCGGCGCCACCCTTCATTCGGATCATCTCGTCCAGCACCGGCTTGACGCTTTCCGCATCAAAGCCGCGGTCATAGGCATCGCGGTCGAAGGCCAGAATGCGGCCCCGGGCAAACGACGGGACGGCGCGGGCGAAGTCCACGATGACGTCGCGGGCCCGCCGGAGCTCGGCGCTCATGCTGGTGCTGGTATCGAGGAGCAGCACGAGCTCCACCGGCGCGCGCTCGGAGTCGGCGATGTCCGACGTGCGGAGAAAGGTCTCGATCCTGCGCGCCTTTCCGTTCTCCCGAACCACGAAGTCTTTCGCCTCGAGATCGCGGATCGGCACACCGTCTTTCGCGGTCACACTCACGACCACCTGAACGAGTTCGACACTCGCCCCAAACACGAGGGCCTGGGGCTCTTGCGCCAGGGCCAGCAACAACGCGACGTGCAGTGTGAGCCTCTTCCGGGGCAGGCCTATTCGATTAGATCGGCGGGGTCGGCCTTCGGTGTTTCCCGAATGCCGGGGTTCGACGACATGAGACGAACACAGGCGTTGAAGCGCAGGATCGAATCATCGTTGCCGGCGGGCCGCAGCCCTTCCGCCCGTTCGAAGCACGTCATGGCCTGGGTCAGGGCGGCAAAAGCGCCGTGTCCCGATCCCATGCCCCCGCGTGAAACGATCGCGCGGGCCAGCCGCTCGTGAATGAGGCCTTCGTAGTAGGCGCGGTTGTAGTCCCCGGAAAGCCGGGGCAACACCGCGAGGGCCCGCGACGCGCCGCCCAGCTGTTCCGAGAAGGCATCGGTGATGGCGAGCAGGAGGAGGACCAGCGCCCTCTGGTTCTCGCCATCGATCTCGAGAATGTCGAGGCAGATACTCTCGGCCTGAGAGGGCTCGTTCAGCAGGCGGTAGCGCTCGGCCCGTTCGAGGGCCGCCTCGATGCCGCCCTTTGAGAGCGGCTTGAGAGCGGGGGGCGTGGAAGGCATGCGGAACGTTACTTCGATTTTCCGGTCAGGACGCGGAAGGCCTTGAGCACCGGATCGTAGAACTCATCCACCACCCGCTCTTTCAGGGGAATGATGGCGTTGTCGGTGATTTGAATGCCCTCGGGGCACACGGTAGTGCAGCACTTCGTGATATTGCAGTAACCGATTCCGTGATCGGTCTTCAAATCCTCGAGCCGGTTTTCGGTGTCGATGGGGTTCATCTCGAGAGCAGCGGTGTACACGAGGAACCTCGGCCCGATGAACCTCTCGTGCAGCTTGTGGTCGCGCAGGATGTGACAGACATCCTGGCACAGGAAGCACTCAATGCACTTGCGAAACTCCTGCACCCGGTCGATATCCTTCTGCTCTGTGCGCCAGGTGCCGTCGGGCGCATCCGGGGCCCTGGTCTTGAGCTTCTTGATCTTGCGTTTGACGTCGTAGTTCCAGGAGACGTCGGTGACGAGGTCTTTAAGCAGGGGGAACGTCTTCATTGGCTCGACCGTGATCGGCTTGTCGGCTGGCAGTTCGTTCAGCCGGGTCATGCACATGAGCCGGGGCTTGCCGTTGATCTCGGCCGCGCAGGAGCCGCACTTTCCCGCCTTGCAGTTCCATCTCAAGGCGAGGTCCGGCGACTCCTTGGCCTGGATCTGGTGAAGGGCGTCGAGGACCACCATGCCCTCGGCCACATCGGTCTGGTGTTCCTCCATCCGCCCGCCCGTGTTGTCGCCGCGAAAGATCTGAAAGGTGAGTGTGGTCATTTGTGTCTCTTGGTCCCTGCCCTGGTTCTTCAGTTCGCTAGTTCTTCAGGTCTTCAATGATCTGCTTCAGTTCCGCCGGCATCTCGGGCAGCGGAACCTGACGCAGGGCCATAGCACCGTCCGAGCCTTTGCGGAGGACCATGTTGACGTGGCTCCAGGCGCCGCCCTTGTCGGGGAAATCCTCGCGGAAATGCCCTCCGCGGCTCTCCTTCCGCTCGATAGCGGATTTAGTGATGGCTTCCGACACGATCAGCAGATTGTGGAGGTCGATGGCGGTGTGCCAGCCGGGGTTGTAGTTTCGCGTACCGCCGACGTTCGCCCTCCGCGCCCGGTCCTTGAGTTTCTCGATCACGACCAGAGCCTGCTTCATCTCCGACTCGGTGCGCACGATGCCCACCAGGTCCTGCATGGAATCTTGCAGCTCGGTTTGAATCGTGTACGGGTTTTCACCCGCGGGGCGTTCGAGCGGCTCCACCGCGGCCTTGAGGGCCTTTTCCACCGCCTGATTGTCGATGGCGGGCCGGGCATTCTTTTTCGCGAAGGCCGCCGCATGTTCGCCGGCGAGTTTCCCGAACACCAGCAGATCGGAGAGCGAGTTGCCGCCAAGACGGTTGGCTCCGTTGATACCCGAAGCGCACTCGCCCGAGGCGAAGAGGCCGGGGACGTTCGACATCTGTGTGTCGGCGTCGACGCGGATTCCGCCCATGATGTAGTGCGTGGTCGGTCCCACTTCCATGGGCACCGCGGTGATGTCGATGTCGGCGAGCTGTTTGAACTGGTGGTACATCGACGGGAGCTTGCGCTTGATGTGGTCGGCGGCGTTTGGCAGATGTTCCTTGATCCAACTGATGTCGAGGAAGACTCCGCCGTGCGGTGAGCCCCGGCCCGCCTTCACCTCGCGCATGATGCAGCGCGCCACATGGTCGCGAGTGAGAAGTTCCGGCGGCCTTCGCGCCTGCTTGTCGCCCTGGGTATACCGCCACCCCTCCTCGGGCGTGTCCGCGGTCTGCGACTTGTAGTTGTCGGGAATGTCCCCGAACATGAACCGTTCGCCGTTCTTGTTCCGAAGGACGCCGCCTTCGCCTCGAACTCCCTCGGTGACCAGAAGACCGCGGACCGAGAGGGGCCACACCATACCGGTGGGGTGGAACTGGACGAACTCCATATCCATCAGTTCGGCGCCCGCTTCGTAGGCAAGTGCGTGTCCGTCTCCCGTACCCTCCCAGCTGTTGCTGGTGATCTTGAAGGAGCGGCCGATCCCACCCGTGGCCACGATGACCGCAGAGGCCTTGAACACCTTGAACTTCCCGTTCGTGCGTTCATAGGCCAGAGCTCCCGAGATCCGAGCGCCGTCCTTGAGAAGCGCCACCACCGTGCATTCCATGTGGACGTCCATGCCGAGATGGATGGCGTGATCCTGCAGGGTGCGGATCAGCTCGAGGCCGGTCCGGTCGCCCACGTGGGCGAGCCGCGGATAGCGATGGCCGCCGAAGTTACGCTGAAGAATCTTGCCGTCGGGAGTGCGATCGAAGACGGCGCCCCACGCCTCGAGCTCGCGCACGCGAGCCGGCGACTCCTTCGCGTGCAACTCGGCCATGCGCCAGTTGTTGACGTACTGGCCGCCCCGCATGGTGTCCGCGAAGTGAACCTTCCAGCTGTCGCGTTCGTCAACGCTGCCGAGGGCCGCCGCGATGCCGCCCTCGGCCATGACGGTGTGCGCCTTGCCGAGAAGCGACTTGCAGACGAGGCCCACGGAGACGCCCGCGGCCCGGGCTTCGATGGCCGCGCGCAGGCCCGACCCGCCCGCGCCGATGACCAGAACGTCGTGTTCGAAGGTGGTGAATTCGGCCATGTGGGCGTTCAGTCTTCTTTCAGGGCGGTTAGAGAATGCGGAAGTCGGTCCAGCGTCCCATCGACAACATGCGGACGTAGATGTCGGAGAAGGCCACCCAGAAGAGCGAGCACCACGCGAAAACCATGTGTTTGGTGTTGAGCGCGCTCACGCAGGTGTAAGCACCCGGGCACATCCCTTTCGACACGGAATCGCGGCGGCCGCCCACCAGATGACGAAGGGAGTGACACGAGAAGGTGTAGAGCCCGAGGAGCAGGGTGTTCAGGGTCAGAACGATCGACCCGACTCCTATTCCGAATTTCACGCCGCCAGCGCCGTCCGCGAACCAGTAACTCTGGTAGGCGTCATGGGCGAGAAAGAGAATGAAGAAGAGGGCGACGTAGAGAAAGAACCGGTGGGCGTTCTGGAGAATGAGAGGGAACGACGCCTCGCCGAGATACTTGTGCCTCGGCTCGCCGACCGTACACGCCGGTGGATCCGCCCAAAGTGCTTTGTAGTAGCTGCCGCGGTAGTAGTAGCAGGTGAAGCGAAAGCCGCCAGGGGCCCACAGAATCAGCAGGGCCGGTGAGAAGGGAATGAACGCGGGCCACAACGCGGGGAGCGGGCCGAAGAGGCTGTGAGGCGAGTTGCCGAAGATCTCGGGCGAATAGAAAGGCGAGAGGTAGTTGCCGAAGTGGTAGTGCTCGCCCTGGAACGCCGCCCAGGTTGCGTAGACCACGAACGAAAGAAGGATGGCTCCGGTCACGGCCGGAACAACCCACCAAGCATCCTTCCGGCTCGTCTCCCCGAAACGTCGCGGAGCCATCACATCGATCCCGGCCATCCTCAACTCTCCTTAGGGGCTTCTCCGTCTTCTCCGAAATCTCCACGGACTGTTCTTGGGCGGACCCCCTCAGCAAAAGCGAAGGGTGCTATTGGACTTGCGGCGAGGATACCGTTACCGCCATCGGCGTTCAAGGATCGTGGAAAGAGGCCAGGTCGCCCCCTTTGCGGGCGGTACAATGCCATTGCTTTCGCTTGGATGCGAACACGGGAGGCGATTTCGTGACCACAGCCGAGAAGGTCCGCAGCTACGACTACGTGAATCACCCATACGAAAAGGTCCGCGATGCCTTGAGCGCGGATCCGCTCGCGGTGTTCCAGGCGGCGACGAAGACCGCGGCGGCGCGAGCCAACTCCCTCGCTTCCGAGTTGCGCGTCGACCTCGCGGGCGTCA
>JAYUUU010000489.1:0-3460 GCA_043754395.1 Vicinamibacteria bacterium | reverse complement strand
CCGGAAGACGGTTCCTGAGAATCTGCTCCCGATGCGAGGTCACATCCCAGTTGAGATACCCCTGGCCGCCCTCCGGAAGGGAGCGGGCGAGAGTGGTCTTGCCCACCTGGCGCGGTCCTCCGAGAAACACCATCTTCCTGGCGAGGTCTGCCTGGACCTGGGTGGTCAGATATCGGGTCGTTTTCGGCACTGTTTTGGTGACGGGAGTCTACGAGTGTTTTCTACCATAGGCAAAAATACACGTGAGTATTTTCGACTAGTGTCGAAAATGGTCACACCGGATCGCGACCCGGATCCGCGTTCGTGCCTCGGTCGTTCGCACCGCGCCGTCTAAGCTCGAATGCGCGTGATCTCCCTTGCCCTCAAGAGCCTGCGCCAGCGCCTCGGGCTCTCGCTCGTCTGCATCTTCGCCTGCGCCATCGCGGTCGCTTCTCTCGGCGCGTCTCTTGGCGTGGGCGATGCCCTCGAGACGGAACTCGAGCGACTCGCGCGGGCCCGCCGTGGCCAGGCGACAGATGTTCTGCTCTTCCCGAGACCCTTGAGCGCGGGCCTTTTGGCGCGTGTCGCCGAACTTCCGGGCCAGGCGGCCGCGGTCTACGACGAGCGCGGGCGCACGCGAGCTCCCGAAGGCCCGCACATCGAGTCGACGGTTCTCGGCATCGATGACCGCTACACGGCGCTTCAACGCCTGCCTTTCCCAGCACCCAAGGGACGCGAGGCGTACCTCTCCGCGGCGCTTGCCGAAGTTCTTGGGGTGAAGGTCGGCGAAACCGTTCTTGTGGACGTTCCGAAGGCGCGGGCCCTGTCCGCCTCGCTTCTCTTCGGCGACCGCAGTGGCGCCCAGGCCACCGTGCGTCTCCGGGTGGCGAAGATCCTCGGGCCATCCGAGGGAGGCGAGTTCACGCTACGGCCGACACCGGACCTGCCTCGAGCCGTTTTCGCTTCAGTGACGGTTCTCGCGTCCGCGATCTCGAACGACGAATCGGAGGAGAGGTCCGAGCCGCCGTCCATCGCCAACCGTCTTCTCATTCGAGCCCAGGGTGCGCAGGACCGCGAGGCCTGGCCGAAAAGAGTGATCGACGCACTCACCCTCGAAGACTTCGGTCTTCGCATTTCGACCACGACTCTTGGAACCGTCGTCCACGCCGGCGAGGCTACGATCACTCCCGATCTGGAGGCGGGAGTTCGCAAGGCCCTCGCCGTCCCTCCACAGGAAGGCCTCGCGTATCTCGCTACCGGTATCGATCTGGAAAAGACCTCGGTTCCGTACTCGGTCATCCTGGGTCTCTCGCCCGAGGAACTGTTTGCGCGGAGCGGCGCCTCGGCCACCGCGACGCCATCTGGCGGACGAAGCATCTGGCTTTCGGAATGGGCCGCGCGGGATCTCGCGGCGAAGCCAGGTTCGCTCGTCACCCTCCATTTCGACCTCTGGCGGGAGGCCGGCCGGCTCGAACCGCAAAGCGTCGAGTTCACACTTGCGGGCATTGTGCCCGACGCCCGGGCCGCGCAGGATCGCGCACTCGTGCCCACGTATCCAGGCATCTCCGATGCGAAGAGCCTCGGTGAGTGGGATCCGCCGTTCCCGATCCAACTCGAGCGCATTCGTCCGAAGGATGAGGATTTCTGGAAGAAGTACGGCCCCTCCCCGAAGGCCTACCTCGACATTGCCACCGCTCGAGAGTTGTTCGGAGACTCGGGCAGTCGCCTCACGACACTCTTCACGAAGAGCGCTGATGAGGCGACCTTGAGCCGGGATATCTTGATGCGCCTTCGCGAAGGGACCCCTCCCTTCATCGTCCAGGACCTCGCATCCGCGAGCGGCGCATCGAGCGCGCTCGACTTCGGCGCGTACTTCGCAGGTTTCTCCGCCCTGCTCATCATGTCGGCCTTGCTGGTGGCCGCGGCGTTTGTCCGGTTCCTGTTCGAAACACGCTCCCGTGAACTCGGTGTGCTCCGGATGTGCGGCTGGAATGCCCGAGACGTCCGCCGCCTCTGCATCACCGAGGCCTCTCTGCTCTCGGCTCTGGGCGCGCTCGTCGGTCTCGCTCTGACGCCTCTCGTCTCTCTTGGCCTCCGGCAAATCCTTCGTCCGGTGTGGGCGCGCGGCGTCTCCGAGTCCCCGGCTCTTGTGACCGCGGAATCGCTGGCCGCGAGCACGGTTCTGGGTTTCCTTCTGAGTGTCGCAGCGCTGATCCTCGCGCTGCGCGCGACGTTGCGGCGCGAACCGCTGGATCTTCTGCTCAGCCGCGAGGGTGAAGTCGCCAGAAAACCGCGGAGCCGCACCGCATGGTTGCCCGGGGGCGCCGCACTTCTCTTGATCGTCGCCGTGGCGCTGATTCAAACCGGGCGCCTTCCCGAGGGCCCGGGTTTCTTCATGGTGGGCGGATGTGCGCTCGCCTTCGGCCTCGGCCTCATGCGACGGTGGGCTCTCAGCACCCGAGGAGCGTCGCCTTCGAGTCCGGTGCGCGTCGGTCTTCGCGGTCTGCGCTTCCGACCCGCGCGCGTGCTCTTTGTTGCGATACTGCTCTCGAGCGCCACGTTCGTGGTGTTCGCGGTGTCCTCGTTCGCGAAGCGAGACACTTCCGACCGCACGCCTGTTGGGCCGCGCGGTGGCTTCGATCTTTTCGTCGAGACCAGCGGTCCCGTATTCGACGACATCGCCACACCGCAAGGCCGTCTGCGCGCCGGTCTTGGTGACGCCGAGGGTCCTCTTGGTCGCTCACCTATCTCACGCTTCCGACTGCGCGAAGGAGAAGACACGAGCTGCCTCAATCTCTACGCGCCAAAGAGCCCGCGTCTCCTCGGCGTTGAGAAAGCGTTCCGCGATCTGGGGCGCTTTCCCTTCGCAGCGAGCCTCGCCACCACCGAAGCCGAGAAGGCGAATCCGTGGAGTCTCCTCATGCCCGCGAGCGGCCTGGGCCAGGAGGTCCCGGCCATCGTCGACGCCAACTCGCTTCAGTACGTCCTCCACAAGTCGCTCGGCGACACCATGGAGATTCTGGACGGTCACGGAAAACCGCTTCGTCTGAAGTTCGTCGCGTCGCTCAAGGAGACGGCGCTGCGGAGTGAAATCCTGATCGCCGAGGAAGCGTTCGAGACGTATTTCCCTCAAGCCGAGGGATATCGGGTGTTCCTGGTCGAAGCTCCCACGGGTGAGGCGGACATCGCCCAGGCGCTGCGCGATGCCTGGCGTGATCGCGGGGCGCTCGTGTCGAGCCTGGCCGATCGGCTCGCCCGCTATTACGAAGTTGAGAACACCTACCTCGCGTCGTTCCAGTGGCTCGGTGCTTTAGCTGCCGCTTTGTCGACCCTCACCCTCATCGCGGTGGCGGCGCGATCTGTGTTCGAGCGTCGGGCCGAGTGGTTCGTGCTTCGCACTTCCGGTTTCGCGCCCGGCGATCTTCGGGTAATCGTCGCTTCGGAGATTGCGGCCCTCGCCCTCGCGTCCGTCTCGATCGGC
>JAYUUU010000488.1:0-3848 GCA_043754395.1 Vicinamibacteria bacterium | reverse complement strand
GCTCGAGCTTCTCCCTCCAGGCGCTGCGAAGCGACCCGCCGCGAGCACCCATGTTCTTCGCGAAATGTTCCGGCACTCCTTCAGGCACGAGGAACTTTTCTTCCTCCGGCCAGCCGTAGAAGCGCTTGGTGAGCTTGATCTCCTCGGCGCCGAGCGGCTCGCCGTGAGCGGAGTGAGAATCCTGCTTGTTGGGAGCGCCATAGCCGATGTGGCTGTCGACGATGATCAGAGTGGGCCGGCCTTTGGTCTGCTGGGCGTTGTGATAGGCGCGGTCGAGCATCGCAAGGTCGTTCGCGTCGCCCACGCGGGTGACGTTCCAGCCATAGGAGATGAAGCGCGTCGCCACGTCCTCGGAGAACGCGAGGTGAGTGTGCCCTTCGATCGTGATCTTGTTGTTGTCGTAGATCCAGCAGAGATTGTCGAGCTGAAGGTGACCGGCGAGTGACGCGGCCTCGTGCGAGATGCCTTCCATCATGCAACCGTCGCCCGCGAGCGCGAACACGCGGTGAGTGAACATGTCGAAGCCCGGCTTGTTGTAGCGCGAGGCCAGCCACTTCGATGCGATCGCCATGCCCACACTCGTGGCGACACCCTGGCCAAGCGGGCCGGTGGTGGTTTCAATGCCTGATGTCCAGCGGTATTCAGGATGGCCGGGGCAACGGCTCTCGAGCTGCCTGAACCGCTTGATGTCGTCGAGGGGGACCGAGAGTTCTCCGAGAGTCTCGTACTTCGGATTGACCGCCTTGACGCCCGCGAGATGAAGCAGGGAGTAGAGGAGCATCGAGGCGTGACCCATCGAGAGCACAAACCGATCCCGGTCGGGCCAGATCGGGTCGTTCGGGTCGAAACGCAGGTGACGCTGCCAGAGCGCATAAGCGACGGGCGCCATCGCCATGGGCGTGCCGGGATGACCGGAATTGGCCTGCTGCACCGCGTCCATCGATAGCGTGCGGATAGTGTTGACGGAAAGCTGATCGAGGTCGGTCGTGGTCATCCCTGTTCTCCTAGGAAAGAAAGCTTTGCGCCTGCGCCGACGCTGGTGAGAGGCAACGCTATTCTGGCCGGAGGCCTTTGACAACCACCGTATGCCCCATCACGCCGGTGCATCTGTGCGAGAAGGCACTTCCGTTTCAAGGCAGTATACGAAAAGAATACGAGTGCCTTTTTGTGCCGAGGTGGCGTTGTGACAGACTGGCGTCTATGAGCTCATTGGGAACCATGATTGAGAGCCTTGTCGCGGACGACCCGCGTCGATCGGCGGATCGTCTCCTGGCGAAGGTCTGCGATGTCACAGGCTCTGACGGTGGGGCAGTCCTGATCCCCCAGGGCGACAGTGCCACTGTGTTCCTTTCGTATCGGCTTTCTCTCAACGGTCTCGGGAGCCTGCCGATTCGCTTCCAGGATCATCGCGTTCGGCTCACCAAGGGGGAAGTCGTATCCGCGGCAGGCTTCGCCCTTGCGCCCGTGTCGGGAGACAACGAAGCGCACTTGGCTTGGGTTTACCTTGAGAATCCTGGAAGCGTGGACGCGAAGGAGCTTCGTCCCTTCCTTCTCGGGATGGCTAAGGCAGTCGGAGCCCTTGGCGATGTGTCGACAACCCGCGTACCGAACATCAACCGGGCCGACGCAAATCGGGCAAACATTCTGAGGATCCTCGAGGAGAACGACTGGAATATTGCCCGCGTCTCGCGCAACCTCGGGGTAACCCGACGGACCCTCTATATGCGACTCGCTGCCTTCGGCATTGCCCGAAAGAAGGTGCCGCGTCTCGCCAAGCCGTTGACCACCTAGCGCGGCCGGTCAGTAGGTTTCGGGGCAAGCGCTGCGCGGCCCGACGCCTGTTAACGTGACGGCGAGAATGGACACTCCATCGGTCTCGTTCGCGGAGTCGGAACTGGCGGTTCTTCGCCTCCTCTCCGCTCAGTACAAGGACGTTGACGCTGCGACCTCCGAAATCGCGCGGCTGACCGCCGAGCTCACGCTGCCGAAGGGGTCGATCCACGTCTTAAGCGACGTGCACGGCGAGGACGTGAAGCTCCGCCACATCATCAACAACGCCTCAGGCACATTGCGGCCCCTGGTCGATCGCATTTTCTCGGAGCGGTCGCGTGACGAGAAGGACGAACTGCTGTCCCTCCTCTTCTACCCCGCCGAGACCCTCGAAAGCCGCCTGCCCGGTCTATCGCCTGAGCAGAGGACCGATTACGTCTTTCGCTCGCTGAATGACCTTCTCGCGATGCTCCGCATTCTCTCGGGCCGAACGAGTCTCAAGCGGGTGGAGGACGTTCTGCCGAAAGAGTACGCCTCGATCCTGCGCGAGATGCTTCACGAATCCTTCTCAGAGCGCGGGCCCGCGTACGTAAGGGCCATCGTCGAACCGCTTCTCCAGCAGCAGCGCGAGGCGAACTTCGTCCGGGTTGTGGTTCGCGTGGTGAGAAACCTCGCGGTCAGCGAAATCATCGTGGCCGGTGACTGTGTTGATCGGGGCCCGCGTGGCGACCGGGTCATCGAGTACCTGCGCCAGCAGCCCCATGTCTCTTTCACCTGGGGCAACCACGACCTCGCCTGGCTCGGCGCCGCCCTCGGTCATGACGCGCTGATCGCGCATGTTCTCCGCATTTCGACCCGCTACCGAAGGCTCTCTCAGCTCGAAGAGGGTTATGGCATCACCATGCAGCCGCTCGAGCTGCTGGTCCGCACACAGTACGCGAACGACCCCGCGGAATGCTTCCTGCCGCACGGCAAAGGCCTGCGCGAGACCGTGGTCATCGCTCGGATGCAGAAGGCGGCCGCGGTGATGCAGTTCAAACTCGAGGGGCAGATGATCGCCCGGCACCCCGAGTGGGCGCTCGATCACCGAAGGCTCCTGCGCACCATCGACCCGGATAGAGGCACGATCGTCGTCGACGGCGGCACTCACATGCTGCGCGACCGTCATTTCCCCACCATCGACCGAGGCAATCCCGAAGCCCTCTCGGCCGAGGAACAGCAGTGCATAGACCGGATGCGCACATCGTTCCTGTCGAGCCGCCTGCTGTGGGACCACGCCCGCTACCTGGTCTCCCGGGGATCGAGCTTTCTCAAACGCGACAACCATCTCATCTTCCACGGGTGCGTTCCCACAGACGAAGCGGGGAACTTCCTGCCCATGACCATCGATGGCGAGGCTCGGTGCGGACGGGAGATGTTCCACGCCATCGACGATGTCGTGACCCGCGCCTTGAACCATCGAGCGCCGAAAGACCTCGACTTCCTCTGGTACCTGTGGAGCGGCCCGCTCTCGCCGATGTTCGGAAAGGACCGCATCACCACCCTGGAGCGGGACCTCATCGCCGACCGCTCCGTCCACACGGAGACCAAGAACCCCTACTTCACCCTCATCCATGAACGGGCCTTTTGCGAACGTGTGCTCGAGGAGTTTGGCTGCGACCGGGGAGGTCTGATCGTGAACGGCCACGTGCCCGTGAAGATCGATGCGGGGGAGTCGCCGGTGAAGCGCGGCGGCAACGCGATCACCATCGACGGCGCGTTCTCACCGGCCTATGGTGATCACGGCTACACCCTCGTGCTTGAATCCGACCGCACCTTTCTCGCCCGGCACCACCACTTCGAGTCGGTTGAGGCGGCGGTCCGTGATGGCGTCGACATCATTCCGACCATCGCGACCATTCGGGAGTTCGAACGCCGGCGCCTCGTCGGTGACACCGAAGAGGGGGCGAGGATCCGCGCCGACATCGCCCTGCTCGCGCGTCTTGTTGACGCCTACCGCCACCACCGGATCTGATCGATCCGGCCCTTCGACGGTTCGCCCGTCGGAGATAATCAGCCATGCTTCAGCAAGACCGGTC
>JAYUUU010000487.1:0-5874 GCA_043754395.1 Vicinamibacteria bacterium | reverse complement strand
GATTCCGTGGTCGAGCACCGCGACGCGGCCCGGCTCACGGGCCGCGATCGCGCCAAGCAAGCCGTGAAGGGTCTGGCTCGGGGAAGAGGGGAGATCGGTCATGGAACTCACGGAACGATAACAATCGTCCTACAATCGCGGCCCATGAAGACTCGATTCTGGATTGCGCCCCTTCTCGTCTTATCTCTCGCGGGCGTCGGCTCCGCGGCTCAGAAAGGGAGGGCCAAGGTGCCAGCACCACCGGCAAAGCCCTTCACGGTGGTCGAGGCGACGATTCCGGAAATGCGCCTCGCCATGGAGCAGAAACGGACCACGTCGCGCGAGATCGTTCTCCAGTACCTCACGCGCATCGCGATGTACGAGGACCGCCTCAACGCCATCATCACCGTGAATCCGAACGCGCTCAAGGAAGCGGAGGAGCGCGACCACGAACGGGCCGCGGGCAAGATCCGCGGACCTCTCCACGGCATCCCCGTAGCCCTCAAAGACAACATCCACACCACGGACATGCCAACCACCGGAGGAGCCCTGGCGTTTGATGGCTTCACGCCGAGCTATGAAGCGACGATCACGAAGAACCTCAAGGACGCGGGCGCCATCATCATCGCGAAGACGGGTCTCACCGAGCTCGCGAACTGGGTGGCCGCGGGCATGCCCGGCAACTACAACGCGCTCACGGGGTATGGAATGAACCCGTACGATCCGCGCCGCGATCCGCGCGAAGCGAACTTCGATGGGCGACCGGTCCTCACCACCGGAGGGTCAAGTTCCGGCATCGGCACCGCCGCGAACTTCTGGGCCGCGAACGTTGGGACCGAGACCTCGGGCTCGATCCTGAGCCCAGCGAACCAGAACATGCTGGCCGCGATCAAGCCGACGGTGGGCCGCATCAGCCGGTACGGCGTCATCCCCATCACCGCCGATCAGGACACCGCGGGGCCGATGGGCCGCACCGTCACTGATGTCGCGGTGATGATGGGCGCGCTCGAAGGGGCCGCCCCTGACCCCAAAGACGCCGCCACCAAGGCCTGCGTCGCGCCGCCCGGACGCGACTATACGAAGTTCCTGAACCCGAACGGACTGAAGGGCGCGCGCATCGGCATTCCCCGCGCTTCCTTCTACGACCGCACTCTTGTGCCCGGACAGACGGAGCCGCGCGGCGGTCTGAACCCGGAACAGGAGAAAGTGATGGCCGAGGCCCTCACGATCCTGAACCAGCAGGGCGCCATCCTGGTTGACCCCGCGGACATCCCGAGCATCGTCACCCAGGACGCCGCGAACAACTTCCTGACCTGGGGGGTCTGCGGCGGCCTCGACAATGGGAAGGGCAAGGACGCGGAATGCTCCATCGTCCTCAAGTACGGGATGAAGCGGGACTTCAACGCCTGGCTCAAGACGCTGGGCGACACGGCTCCGGTGAAGACTCTCACCGAGCTGCGAACCTGGAACGTGGCCCACCAGAAAGCCGGGGCCATCAAATATGGACAGGCGCAGCTCGATATCTCGGACGAGATGGATGTGCAGGCCGATCGTTCGCGCTATCAGGCCGATCGCGCGAAAGACATCCGCCTCGCCGCGACCGAAGGGCTCGACGCGGTGATGAAGAAGCACAACCTCGACGCCCTGCTCTTCCCGGGGCCATCCTCAGCCGGGATCGCGGCCAAGGCCGGGTATCCCACCGTGCTCGTTCCCTGGGCCTTCGTGGCGCCCGGACAGGGCGGAGGAGGCGCTCCTGCCGCGGCCGCGGCCGGCGGAGCCCCTCGAAACCCGTTCCCCGTCGGATTCAATCCCAAGCCCGGTCCTTACGGTGTTGGATTCACCGGCATGGCCTGCAGCGAACCAAGACTGCTGGAACTCGCATTCGCGTTCGAGCAGGCCACGAAGCGGCGCGTCCCGCCGCCCTCGGCGCCCTAGCTTTTATTTCAGCGCGCTCTCGATCGCGTCGCGCAACTCTTTAGCGTCGGGGGCGACCTTGCTCGGGAAGAAGGCGATCACCTTTCCGTCTTTCCCGATGAGGTACTTGCAGAAGTTCCAGTTCGGGGCGGGCTTGTCCTTGGTGAGGAATGCGTAAAGCGGCGACTGCCCCTCGCCCGGTTTCGTCACCAGCTTCGAGAACATCGGGAACGTGACGCCGTAGTTTCGTTCGCAGAACGTCTGGATCTCTTCCGCTGACCCGGGCTCTTGTCCGCCGAACTCATTGCTCGGAAAGCCCAGGACCTCGAAACCCTTGGCCGAGAGCTCCGTGCGCAACGCCTGCAGGCCTTTGTACTGCGGCGTGTAGCCACAAGCACTCGCTACATTCACCACGAGAGTGACCTTCCCCGCGTATGCGCCGAGGTCGGCAGGTTTCCCCTGAAGAGTGGTCGTTTTGAGCAAATAGAAGGAATCGGACATGGAGGAGCCTCCGGCGATCGCGACTGGGACGGCGGTCACCGCGAAAAGAAGTGAACGAATGATGGAGCGGGTCATGCTGGGGATGTTATCCGCGCTATGCGCTCTGGTCGGAGAGAGCCAGAATCAAGCTCATCCAGATGAGGTCGGCCACGAAGAGGTGGACGATCTGCAGCCAGGTCGGAGCGAGAAGGAGAAGGTTCACAAGACCCAGGAACCACTGCGCCAACACAAGGCCGCAAAGCCACTGCCCGCGCCTCCGAGCCGCTGGCCGCGCTGGGTTCAAGGAGATCAGCCGATAGGCGAGAAACAGGATGAGGCCGCCGCCGGCTACCGCGATAAGCGGGTGAAGGATGCGAAGCCTGAGGAAGATGTGAGACGCGGAAGAGAAATCCTGAGCGATCGCCTCCCTGATCGTCGCCGCTTTGAACAGAGTGTCACCGAGTGCGGCTATCGCGCCTGAGATCCCGGTAGCAATGAGGGCGAGAACGGCGAGCCTGGCCGGCCATTGATCGAGCGACCGAGGGAAGGTCGCCTTGAGGGCTCCCCCCGCGGGCGCGGTCCGACCAGACCCGACGAAACGGGCGGTCAGAGTCAGCGCAGCGAGAAGCAGGAAGGTATTGATGAGATGGCCGGAAATCCAGAAGCCTCTCGAGGTGGAGGTATCTCCCGCGACCCGCTCGAAGAGCACGAGTCCAGCGCCTATCGCCGCCTCGCTGAGGATCAGCAACATCGACGCGGTCGCCCAGAAGCGGGCGAGATGTCCCTTTTCCAGCCTGCGCCAAATCTGATAGAGCAGTGTGGTGACCAGAAGAAGGGCGATGCCGCTCGTCGCCCGGTGCGAAAACTCGATCAGTGTGGCCACGGTCGGGGATGGCGGGATCACTTCGCCGTTGCACATCGGCCAGTGGGCGCCGCACCCGGCCCCTGAGCCTGTGGCGCGAACGACCGCCCCCCACAAGATCACGAGGATGTTCCAGCCCAGAGTGAACCAGGCGAGGCGCTCCAACGCGTTCGGCCGAGTGGACTCAGTCATCGTCGCCTCTGGACGTCGTCCGAATTTCGCTTCCCTGCTGTCGTTCGAATAGGGTGAGCGGCTCATGGGAAGCGCGCAGAACGCTCGTCTGCAAATCGGTGGATGGGTTCACGAGGGATGGTGGAAGGATCGGTGGGCCCAGTTCATCGCCGCAGCGCTCGGCTTCGGTGCGCTTGGCCTGGCGTTCGCCCAACCGAGCGTCTCGCCCAGGCGCGAGGTTACCCTGACCGGGCAGAGCGTGCCTCTCTCCACGTCCGAACCAGCGCTCGATCGCGTGGGAGCGCTCAGGTTCATGGGCGGCCTGTGGCTGCAGTCTGAAGACAAGGGATTCGGCGGGCTTTCGGGTTTCATGCTCTCCGAGAGCGAGGGCGCGCTTCGAATGATCGGAGTGACGGACCAGGGCGAGAAACTCACCGCTCGAGTCGTCCTCGAGAAGGGCCGCCTTCAGCGGGTAGAAGGAGCGGTCCTCGAACCCCTGGCAGACGTCACCGGTGCGCCCGTCGCGGGAAAGGCGCTGGGTGATGCGGAGTCGATCACGCGCCTTGCCGATGGCCGCATCCTGATCGGTTTCGAGCGCCGTCATCGGATCTGGGCCTACGGGCCGGGACTCACCGGCTCGGCCACCGTCTTCGGCACTCCTGAGGCGCTCAGCAAGGCGCCCACCAACGGCGGGCTCGAATCCCTCGCGACCTTCCCCGATGGCCGGGTCCTCGCCATCACGGAGCGGCTCGGCCTCAGCGACGGGAACGTCGCGGCGTTTTTGTGGAGCGAAGGCTCCTGGGCTCCCGTCTCCTGGAAGGCCAGCGCTCCTGGCTTTGCTCCGGTGGACGCGACGGTGGCGCCGAACGGAGATCTGCTGGTGCTCGAGCGGTACTTCTCGGTGATGCCGCCGAGGGGTCTGAGTTCCCGCGTGATCCGCGTGGCGGGCGACTCGGTCAAGGCGAGGGCGCTTCTTCGAGGCGAGATCCTCGCGGAACTGACCGCACCCCTGATCGCGGAGAACTTCGAATGCATCACGGCGATCCGGAAAGCGGACGGCGTCATTCAGATCGGGCTCGCCTCCGACAACAACTTCAACTCGTTCCAGCGAACCCTGCTTTTGTGGTTCGAACTTCAAAAGACGCCGTAGCGGCTCAACCCTTCGGCGAGATCCGGTCCACCGAGACGGTGTAGGCGGCCTTGCAGGAAGCACACGTGAGCGTTTCTCCCACCCCGGCCTTGCCCAGCTTCTCGCCGCATCGGCACATCCATGCCGTGCGACGCGCGGGGTTCCCCATCACCAGGGCGTAAGCGGGAACATCCTTCGTCACCACCGAACCCGCTCCGACAAACGCATACTCCCCGATCGTCGAACCGCACACCACCGTCGCATTCGCGCCGATCGAAGCGCCCTTCTTCACCAGAGTCTTTCTGTACTCATCTTTCCGCACCACTTCGCTGCGCGGATTGAACACGTTCGTGAAAACCATCGACGGGCCGCAGAACACGCTGTCTTCGAGCTCAACGCCCTCGTACACGCTCACGTTGTTCTGGATCTTGCAGTTGTCGCCCACCTTCACGTTCGGGCCGATCACCACGTTCTGGCCGATGTTGCACTTCTTCCCCACCGTCACACCCTTGAGGATGTGGGAGAAATGCCAGACCTTCGTCCCTTCCCCGATGGTCGAGGGCTCGTCGACGTAGCTCGATTCGTGAACGAAATAGTTCTTTTCTGACACGCGCTTTGTTCCTCGACCTTAAATCGTCGTCTTGATGGCCACGGGCTTGCCGCCGCCGTCGAGTGACCGTTGACCCGCATCGAGCACACGAAGCACATCGAGGCCGTTCTTGCCGTCGGTGTGCGGCGTCTTCCGGGTGCGCACGCAATCGGCGAAGTGCAGCAGCTCCTCGCGCAGCGGCTCGAGATCCGGAAAGAAGAGCGTCGACTCCGAGGTCTGTCGGATCACCGGCTGGCTGTCGACCCAATCCACACCCTTGTCGAAGATCCGGAGCTTGCCTTCCTTGAGCACGTCGTCGAACACCGCCATGCGCTTGCTGCCCACCACCACGAGCTTCTGCTCCTTGAAGGGATGCAGCCAGCTCACGAAGATGTGAGCGCGCGCGCCCGCGGTGAATTCGAGCGTCGTCATGGTGACATCGGCGACACCCTTGCGCAGCCAGCTTTCTCCCGCGGTGGTCACACTCTTCGGAAGCCGGCCGAGCATCAGCAGGATCACCGAGATGTCGTGCGGTGCGAAACTCCAGAGGATGTTTTCTTCGTGCCGGATCTTTCCGAGGTTGAGCCGGTTCGAGTAGACGTACTGGATGTCGCCCAGATCCCCCGCGTCGACCAGTTCCTTCAGCTTCCGGATCGCCGGGTGGTACTGGAGGATGTGGCCCACCATCAAGATGCGCTTCTTCCGCTTCGCGAGGTCGAGGAGGGCCTTGGCCTCTTTCACGTTAAGAGC
>JAYUUU010000486.1:0-2479 GCA_043754395.1 Vicinamibacteria bacterium | reverse complement strand
TTTTGGCCGAGCGCGATCAAGGGTCGCGAATACCACGTAGAAGTCGGCAAGGCCGCCATTGGAGATGAGGGTCTTCGTCCCATCGAGGGTGTAGGCGTCGCCATCCCGGCGAGCTTCACAGGCGATGGCGTGGGCGTCTGAACCGGCTTCCGGCTCGGTCATCGCGAATCCACCCATCGCGGCCCCGGCAATCGCCTTCTCCGCGAAAGTCTTCTGGGCGGCGTCGCCGCCGAGTAGCAGAGGCGTGGCGCCAAGGGCCTGGAGCGCGAACACGGCATCCGCCAGGGGTGAGTGAAACGAGAGTTCCTCTCGGACGAGACAGCACCCGCGATAGTCGCACGCGAGGATCGGCTCGAACAGCCCGGCCTCGCCCATCAGCGCGAGCAGGGCCCGGGCCTCGGTGCGAGCCTCGACGTCGGTCTCCGCGGGCTTGCGGGGGGCGAGCACGTCGCGCGTGAAGACCTGTGCTCTCGCCAGCAAAGTGGCGTGGCCTTCATCGAGGAACGCGCGAACGGGGTGAACCTCGACGCTCATTCGAACTTCGGCTCCCGCTTGGCCATGAACGCATAGTGGGCCTCGGCGAAGTTGGGGCTCTGCATACAGATCGCCTGGAGCTCGGCTTCGTTGTCGAGTGCCGTTCTTAGGTCGAGCGCCGCTTCACGATTGAGCGCCCGCTTCGTGACGCCAAGCGCGAACGACGGTCCTCGGGCGAGCCGCAGGGCCAGAGCTCTCGCTTCGGCCGCCGCTGCCTCAGGCTCGTGGACGCTCGTGTAAAGCCCGATCGACTGGGCCTCGGAGGCGGTGATGAAGTCGCCAAGCATCAGGAGCCTCCGCGCGTGAGCCTCACCGATGAGGCGCGGCAGAAGCCACCCGGCACCCATGTCCGCGCCGGTCAGTCCGACCTTCGCGAACAGAAAAGCGATCTTCGCGGTGTCTGAAGCCACGCGAAAGTCGCAGGCGGCCGCCATGACCGCACCGGCGCCCGCCACTGTCCCGTTGAGTGCGGCAATCACGGGGCGGCGACACTCCCGGATCGAAAGGATGAGTTCGCAGGTGGTCCGCGTGAAAGTCAGAAGCTGATCGATGGGCCGGCCAAGAAGAGCGCCGATGATGTCTTCTACGTCGCCGCCCGAACAGAACGCCCGGCCGCGCCCCGTCAGGACGATCGCGCGCACGCCAGGCTCAGTGTCGAGAGCCCGAAACGTGGCCGCCAGTTCCCCGTAGATCTCGAACGTCAGTGCATTGAGCCGATCCGGCCGGTTGAGCGTGATGGTGGCGACGCCGGTGGCGACGTCTGTTTCATAAAGGAAGGATTTCGGTTCGATGGCCAAAGGAGACCTCTCTCAGATGACGGCGGTCGCTTCAATCTCGATGAGAGCCTGGGGATCCACGAGCGACTTCACCTCCACGAGCGACATCGCCGGATAGTACGACCCGAGTTGAACCTTCCAGACGACACCGATCGCCTTGCGGCTCTTTCGATACAGCTCCATGTTCGTGACGAACACCGTCATCCGAGCGAGGTCCTGGGGATCACCGCCGGCCGCCTGAACGACGCGAAGGACGCGGCGCAAGGCCTCGCCGAACTGAGCAACCAGAATCTCCTCGGTCGGTGCCCCTGCATCGGTAGACATAACGCCGATCTGGCCCGCGACGAAAAGAACGCGGCCCTCGCGGTGAGCCAGTCGGCCATGCGAGAAACCGGAGGCCGGACCGAGATCGGGAGGATTAATGGCTTGCGGGCTCATGCGAGAAGACCTCCCCCATCCATCACGAGGGCCTGGCCGTTGATGCCGCGGCCTTCCTCGGAACAGAGCAGCGTGACCATGGCGGCGACTTCCGGTGTGGTCAGCAGTCGCTTCTGCGGCGATTGGCCCTTGATCGTGTCGAGCGCCTGATCGGAGGAAAGACCGGTGTTCTCCACAATCCGCGTCACAGTGCTCGACACCATGTCGGTATCGACGAAACCCGGGCACACCGCGTTCGCGGTGATGCCATTCGCCGCCACTTCCGCCGCAACGCAGCGGGTGAAGCCGAGGACCGCGTGTTTCGAGGCCGCGTAAGCGCCGATATAGCGGGCGCCGAAACGCGCGGCCACCGAGGCGATATTGACAATGCGTCCTGAACCGCGCTCGATCATCTTCGGCAGCGCAGCCTGGGTGCAGAGGAAGGTCGCGGTGACGTTGATCGCGAAGATGCGGTTCCAATCGTCGAGCGACTGCTTGACCACCGGCGCAGACCCGGCGATGCCCGCATTGTTAATCAGGAAGTCGAGAGACCCGAGGGACGCCTGCACCTTGCCCACGAGGGCGATCGCCTGGTCGGCCTGAGAGAGATCGGCGATGAAGTACTGCGCCCGGCCACCGGCCGCCTGGATCTCTTCGACCACCTTGCGCACCTCGGACTCGGTACGCGCGCTCACCGCAACCGTGGCGCCATCGCGCGCGAGGCTTCGGGCGATCTCGGCGCCAATCCCTCG
>JAYUUU010000485.1:0-2895 GCA_043754395.1 Vicinamibacteria bacterium | reverse complement strand
GTGACGGACACCAGCAAGCGCCCGCTCATGCTTTCGTTCAACGGCGGTCCCGGCACCGCGTCTGTCTGGATGCACCTCGGTTTCACCGGTCCGCGTCATGTGACCTATGACGACGACGGTTTCCAGCAGAAGCCTCCCGCGGGGCTCGAGGACAATCCGCATTCGATCCTCGACGTCGCCGACATCGTCTATATCGATACCATCGGAACCGGCTTCAGCCGCATGATCGAAGGCGAGGACCTCCACAAGTTCCACGGCAAGCTCTCAGACATCCAGTCGGTCGGTGACTTCCTGTACACGTTCGTCAACAAGAAGGATCGCTGGTCCTCGCCCAAGTACATCATCGGCGAGAGCTACGGCACCACGCGCGCGTCGGGCCTCGTGCAGTCGGTCCAGCAACGCTTCCAGATGTGGATCAACGGCGTGATTCTGGTGTCCGCGACGGATCTCGATCTCGAGCGCGGGCCGGATATCACGAACGCCACCTCGCTGCCCACGAAGACCGCGACCGCGTGGTACCACAAGCAGCTTCCAGCGGACCTTCAGAGCAAGCCGCTTCGCGAGGCCCTCGCGGAGTCCGAGAAGTTCGCGATGAACGAATATCTCGTGGCGCTCGGCAAGGGGGACCAGCTCACAAACGCCGAGCGTGACGCGGTAGCAACCAAGTTCGCGCGGTTCAGCGGTCTCAAGAAGGACTACGTTCTGCAGGCCAACCTTCGGGTCGATTTCGCGCGCCACTGGAAGGAACTTCTCCGCGATCAGCGCTACACCGTCGGCCGTCTCGACACCCGGTACATCGGCATCGATAAGGACGCGGCGGGCGAGCGTCCCGAATACTCACCGGAGCTGACCGACTGGAACGGACCCTTCGGCGCGGCGATCAACAAGTACCTGCGCTCCGAATTGAAATACAACCCGGACATCCAGTACAACGTTTGGGGCAACGTGCGCCCCTGGCAGCAGGACGAAACCACCAGCGTCGCCGAGATGCTGCGTTCGGCGATGCGCGACAACCCGTACCTCAAGGTCCTCGTGACCGGCGGCTACTACGACGCCGCGTGCGATTACTTCAATGCGATCTACACCATGAACCATCTCCAGCCCGGCGGTGAGTTCAAGGACCGCTACCGTTTCGCCTGGTACGAGAGCGGCCACATGATGTACCTGCGCAAGCCCGACCTCAAGGCTTCAAACGACGACCTCCGCTCCTTCATCAAGTGGTCGCTCGAAGACATCAAGGACTACCCGCGAAAAGCCAAGCCCCGGCAGTAACGCTGAGCCTGATTCCTACTGGGCCGGGTCGGCGGGCGGGTACAGCCTTTCGAACTCGGGGTCGCTGTGGAGGAGGGCGAGATCAGGGTCGCGCCGCGCCCAATCGGGATCGGTAAAGCCGGCCGCGTGGGCCTTGCGCAGGATGTCCATGGCCTCGGACTTTCGGCCGAGGGTGCAGAACACGCAGGCCGCGTTATACAGGACGGTGGCTTCGTTCGAGCGCAGGGATGTCGCGAGGGTCGCCTCTCGAACCGCCTCCTCGACGTGACCGCTCGCCGCATAGTGCGTGGCCAGCAGGACCCGCGCCCGGGCGTCTTCGGGCACGGTCTTGAGGTGGGTCTCGAGCGCTTGCGCGTGGCGCTGCCGCATCTGCGCCAGCGCCTCGTTCTTCCCCAGGGCGCCGAGCGCGTTGTTGATGGGCACGTAGACGTTGTAGTCGGCGCCGCTTGATTCGATGGCCGCGTCCGCGATGGCCGCCACTTCCTGGTAACGACCGGCCGCGAAAAGCGCGCGCAACATCAGGTAGTAAGCACCCTCCGTGTCCCGTTTCCGCTCGGTCGCCTCCTGGGCGACGTGAACCGCTTCGCTGTACTCGCCCTGGGTGTACAGGATCCATGCCTGAGCCACCTTGACCTCGGGGAGATGAGGACGCAGGGACACCGCCCGTCGTGACGCCTCGCGGGAGCGCTCGAGCCAGCTCTTCTTTCGCTCGTAGTTGTAGTGGTACTGCGCGCACACGTTCGCGGTGGCCGCGTAGGCCAGGGCGAACTCGGGATCGAGGCCCACCGCGTTCGCGAACATTTCAAGAGCAAACTCGAGATCCTGGCGCGTGTGACGCCGCGCGTAACTTCGGCCGCGGAGGTACAGGTCGTAGGCCTGGAGGTTGTCCGTCGGCCGCGCCGCCAGGTCCTCGCGCTCCTGCGGCGAGAGGGTCACCCGCAGCGCCTCTGCGATCTTGCGCGCGATTTCGTCTTGAACCTCGAAGACGTCCGCCATCTCGCGGTCGTAGCGCTCCGACCAGACAGGGAAGTCGGTTTGGGCGTTCATCAGCTGGGTGGTGATCCGCAGCCGCTGCCCGGCGCGGCGCAGACTGCCTCCGAGGACATAGGCCGCGTTCAAATCGCGGCCGACCTGGTGGGCGGTCACCGTCTTATCCCGGTAAGGGAGGATGGTGGCTCTCGAAAAGACGTTCAGGGTGCGGATCTTCGACAGCTCGGTGATGATGTCCTCGGTGATACCGTCGCGGAAGTACTCGTCTTCCTTCATCCCCGAGAGGTTCTCGAAGTAAAGAACCGCGACCGACTTCTCGGTGACGGCGCGCCCGGAAGCACCACTCGGCCTCGAATCGTTAAGTTCGGCGGCGCGACGGCCGCCCGAATCGAGATCGCGCTTCAGCCGCAAAAGCTCGGTCTTGAGGTCCATCGCGGTCTGGTAGCGAAGGCTCCGGTCTTTCTCGAGCGCGCGTCCAAGGATGCGGTTCATCTCGGGAGGCAGCGAGGGGTTGACGTGGGTCGCGGCTATCGGCTCCCGGTTGAGGATCGCGTCGAAGATCACCGCGGAGGTCTCGCCGGGAAAAGGCGGGGCGCCGGTGGCCACGCGATAGAGAACGGTGCCGAGAGAGAA
>JAYUUU010000484.1:0-2308 GCA_043754395.1 Vicinamibacteria bacterium | reverse complement strand
CTTCTCGTGATCATCCATGGCGGACCTACCGGGGTTTCGCGTCCAAGCCTCTTCGGCGCGACCTACGTCTATCCGATGGAAGCCTGGCTTGCGAAGGGTGCTTTGATCCTCGAGCCCAACTACCGCGGCAGCGCCGGCTACGGCGAAACCTTTCGCTCTCTCAACGTTCGTAATCTCGGCGTCGGCGACGCGTGGGATGTGAACTCGGGCATCGACAGCCTGATCGCGAAGGGTCTCGTCGATAAGGCGAAGGTCGGAGTCATGGGCTGGAGCCAGGGCGGCTACATCTCGGCGTTTCTCACCACCCACGACTCCGCGCGGTTTCGCGCGGTCTCGGTGGGCGCCGGCATCTCCAACTGGGTGACTTACTACGTGAGCACCGATATTCATCCCTTCACCCGGCAATATCTGAAGGCGAACCCCTGGGACGATCCCGAGATCTACCGCAAGACGTCGCCCATGACATACATCAAGGGGGCTAAAGCTCCGACGCTCATCCAGCACGGCGACGCGGATCTCCGCGTGCCCGTCTCGAACGCGCTGGAGCTTTATCAGGGATTGCGTGATCAGGGTGTGACCACGCGTCTGGCTCTCTACAAGGGCTTCGGCCATGGTCTCAACAAGCCGAAGGCCGTGCGGCACGCGCTGCAGGAGAACCTCGACTGGTTCGACACGCATCTTTTCGGGACTGCGAATGCGAAATAGCGCATGCCCCGTCTCCTGATCTCGTGCGGCGAGCCGTCGGGCGAGTTCTACGGCGCCCAGCTTGTCGCGGAACTGCGGAGGCGACGGCCGGATCTCGAGGCCTTTGGCCTGGGCGGAGACCGGCTGGCCGCGGAGAACGTTCGTCTGCTCGCGCACCTCAAGGATCTTGCGGTGGTGGGCCTCGTTGAGGTTCTCTCCCACCTCCGTCGGTTGAAGGGCCTTTTCGATTCGGTCGTGGCGGAGGCGGCGCGGTTGAGGCCGGATGTCGCAGTGCTCATCGACTATCCCGACTTCAACCTTCGCCTCGCGCGCGAACTCAAGAAGCTCGGGATACCGGTCGTGTACTACGTTTCGCCGCAGCTCTGGGCGTGGCGGCGAGGGCGCATCAAGAACGTCAAGCGTGATGTCGCGAAGATGCTCGTGATCTTCCCCTTCGAAGAGCAGATCTATCGCGACGCCTCGGTTCCCGTGGCGTTTGTCGGTCATCCGCTCATCGATGAAGTGAAGCCACCGGCAGATCGTGCGGCCATCGCGACACGACTGGGCCTCTTGGGAGACCGCCCGGTCATTGCCCTTCTGCCCGGGAGCAGGAACAAGGAGGTGGGCTTCAACCTGCCTCCCATGCTCGATGCGGTGAGGATCCTCCGGGAGCGGCGGCCTGAACTGCAGTTCGTGCTCGCCGCGGCGCCCCACCTCCGAGCCGGTGCGTTTCAGGAAGCCTCGGCCGCGGGCGTCACGGTCCTGGAGGGTGTCACCCGCGAAGTTCTGTCGGCCGCGCGCGTCGCCATCGTGGCCTCGGGCACCGCCACCGTCGAGACCGCACTCACGCTCACCCCGATGGTCGTCGTCTATCGCCTGTCCGCGCTCACCTACACCCTCGGCAAACCTCTCCTGAGTGTTTCGAACTACGCGATGGTGAATCTGATCGCGGGACGCGTGGTGGTGCCCGAGCTGATCCAGAGCGATTTCACCGGGGCGCGCGTCGCGGAAGAGACGCTGCGGGTCCTCGATGATGGCGCCCAACGCGCGGAAATGCAGCGCAGCCTCGGCGAGGTTCGCGACAAGCTCGGCAAGGGTGGGGCCACGATCCACGCCGCCGACGAGGTGGATAGGTTTTTTTAGGGATCTTTGATCCCGGCCTGCGCCGGGATACGCAGGGTGCTGAACGTAGCACCCTGCTAGCTAGTGGTGTCCCTTATGCGGGTCTTCCGGTAACGCCGGGGGCAGGTTCACCGGTATCGCAGAGTTCAAAACGCGTCCCCACGTCGGCGCGAGTGTCGCTTTGAGCGTCCAGTCGGCGAGGATGAGAACCGAAGCGGTCACCACCCACGGGCGGAGGCGAGACCACGGTTGTGCTGGATAGCGGAACACGCGCGACAGCAGAGGCTCGGCGAGGACAACGCCGAGGATGCAGAACGCGGCCACCCGGCAGATCGCCCATGGCTGCCAGCCGAAGAACACGGTCGCCCACAAGGGCGCATCGGCGCGATGGATCGACGCGACATAGCCGTTCATGTAGTTCGTCAGGATGGCGCCGCCGGTGATCGAAACCAGCGAGCCGGTCACAAGACTCACGATCACGAAGCCCACGAGGTGCCGGATG
>JAYUUU010000483.1:0-4727 GCA_043754395.1 Vicinamibacteria bacterium | reverse complement strand
CGCTCGGCGGAGTCGAGTTGAAGGGAACTGACGCCGAGGTCCGCGATGGCGTAGTCGAGGCTTGAAGGCTCGATGCCCGCAAGGCCGTCCCGAAAGTCCCCATGCCGAAGTTCCACCCGCCCCGCGAGAGACGCCAGCCTTCGCCCCGCGATTTCAAGAGCGTTTTCGTCGCGATCGAAGGCGATGAGCGAAGCCTCCGGGTGAGCGGTGAGCAAGGCGTGCGCGTGCCCGCCGAGGCCAAGCGTGGCGTCAAGGATGCGCTTCGCGCGCGCGGGCGCGAAGTGGAGGATCTCGCGCAGGAGAACCGGGAGGTGTTTCGCCTCGTCGGGCGAGGCGCCATCGGCGCGGTCTTCCTGGGTTTCGGGAGCGTGCGGGCCCACATCAGATCCCGAACTCCGCGAGCTGCTTCGCGTCCAGTTCCGTGAACGGGTCTTTTTCGAAAAGCCTCTCTTCGAGACGCTTCGCGTTCCAGACCGCGACGTGATTCTGCTGGCCGAGGACCGCTACATCGCCCTCCATCGACGCCATCTTGCGAAGGATCTGCGGAATCAGAATGCGTCCCTGTGCGTCGACTTGCGCCACCTGGCCGAAGAAGTTCACGCGCTCCATGAAACGCTGACGCGCCGGATGCGACTGAGGCATCGCCGCGAGTCGCTTCTCGATCTCCGTCCAGGCGTGGAGCGGATAAACCCTGACGAACTCACCCGACACCGATGTCACGAAAAAATCGCGAGACGATTCCGTCAACGCGCCCAAAAACGCGGAGGGAATTTTGAGACGGCCCTTATCGTCTATTCGTGCAGGATGGTTACCGCGCAGCATGTCCTCGCCCATACTGACCACTTTTGGCCAATATTTTCCACAGCGACTCTAGGCCAGGGCCGGAGAACTGTCAACCGAAGACTCGCGAAAGCGAGCGGGGCCCTAGGCTTGGACTGTGGAAGGGCGAGCGGGGCTGAAGCTCAGCTCGGAGGAAGCGGCGTCTAAGAGAGCTTCCGCTTCGCCCGCGAATGCGTTCCATTTGTCCCGCGGCCAGATCTCGAACCTGTCCATGGCGCCGATAACCACCACATCACGCTCGATTCCGGCAAGACGCCGCAGCGGCGGAGGCACGAGGATGCGTCCCTGCGCGTCGAGCCGCGTTTCGTGAGCGCGGGACGCGAGAACCCGCGAAAGATCGCGGGCTTTCCTGGAGAAGGCGGGCAGCGAAAGGACCTGTTTCTCCAGGGAGACCCAGGTTCCACGGGGATATCCCGCGATCGCGTCGTCGAAGAACGTGAGGACGAAAGCGTCACCCGAGTCTTCACTGCCGCGACGGAAGGCAGGAGGAATCGCGACACGCCCCTGGCGATCCATCCGGCATTCGAAACTCCCTGCGAACATGGCCCCCCAGTTTTCCACAAATTCATCCACTTTTCCACATTGATTCTCCATCTTGCGGGCAGCGAGGCCTCGGATCGGCGGACTTTCACCACGGCTGCTAGGCTCCACGCCCCTTGACTGCCCGCGAATACCTTCGATCCAGATCGTGGCTGGGCACCAAGTTCGGCTTGCGCACCATGAAGGCGCTCGTGGCGGAACTTGGGCACCCGGAGCGCGCGTTCAAGAGCGTACTTATCGCCGGCACCAACGGCAAAGGATCGGTCAGCGCCTATCTCGACGAGGCTCTTCGCTCGGCATCTGTGAGGGTCGGGCGTTACACATCGCCGCACCTCATCGACATTCGCGAGAGGATGACAGCCGGAGGCAAAAACATCGGACGGGTCGAGTTCGAGCGGCTGGTTCTCGTGGTTCGGGACGCAGCGCAAAGGCTCGTCACGAAAGGCGTGATCGCCGCTCATCCGAATCACTTCGAAATCCTCACCGCGGTCGGATTTCTCTTCTTCAGGGAGCGCAAGGTCGATATCGCCGTCCTCGAGGTGGGCCTTGGCGGGCGGCTTGACGCTACCAACGTGTCTTCGCCGCTTGTCTCCACCATTGTCAGCATCGATTTCGACCATGAGGAGTTCCTGGGTCGCACCTTGAGCTCCATCGCCATGGAAAAAGCGGGCGTCCTGCGCCGTTCAAGGCGCGCGGTTCTCGGCCCCATGGCGAAAGAGGCGAGCGAGACCATTGCTCGGATCGCGCGGGAACACAGCGCGATTGTGGTTCACGCGTTGCAGGGCGTCACGGTGAAACAAGGCCGCGGCGGGCTCGACATCAAGACGCCGCAGGGCCGATACGCGGGGGTGAAGGCGCTTCGAGGCGCGCATCAGCGAATCAATCTGATCGTCGCCATTCGTTCGCTTGAAGCCCTGGTGAGTGCCGGAGTCGAAGTGGATCTCGGCCCCGCGGTGAATGCGATGAGTCGCGCGCAGTGGCCGGGCCGCCTTGAACGTTTCGAGGGCCGTCCTCCATTTCTATTGGACGGGGCACACAATCCGGCGGGTGCTAAAGCACTCGCGGCGTATCTCAAGGAGGAGAAAACACCTCACGTTCTCGTTTTTGGCGCGATGCGCGACAAACACGTGGATGAAATGGCGGGCGAGCTCTTTCCTCTCGCCCGGCGGATCATCGCGACGCGCGTCCGCATGAAACGCGCGGCGACCACGAAGCAGCTTTCCGAGATCGGCGCGGCTTTGGGAGCGTCTGTCATCGAGGAGGCCGCAATCGGCCATGCACTGGTTCGGGCCGAGCGCCTCGCGCGCTCCGGTGAAACCGTAGTGGTCGCGGGCAGCCTCTATCTCGTCGGCGCCGTTCGCAAGCGGCTCCTCGCCAGCAGGAAGGCGAGATAGCGGTCGTATCATCGAAAAACCAATCGGCATGCCGCTCACACCCACTTTGCTCCTCGTCCCCTCGGTGTCGGCGGGCCAGATTCTTCTGCGCCGCCTGGCGCGCGAGAAGCGCGCCATCGCCGCCATTTCCGCCATGCGGCCCAAGGACCTGGCGGAAAAAATGGCCGAGGCTTCATGCCACGCCCAGGGTCTCATGGCCTGGCGAAGCGGCCACGGGGCCCTGCTGTCCGCGAAACTTCTCGCCGCGCATCCCGAGCTTTTGAAGCCGGGTCTGCCCGAGGCTCCGGTGGCCCGTGTCCTCGCCCGCACCCTCGACGATCTCCGTGCCGCGGGAATTCGGCCCACCGCGGTGAAGCGTCTGGCTGAGCGGAGCGAGAGTCCCGAGGACCGCACGAGACTTCTGGCGGTCGCGAGGATCTACGAGCGCTTTCACGCGGAGATCGATACAAAGTTCTTCGACGAGACACGCCTTTTCGCCGAGGCGGAAAAGGCGGAGGCCCACTTCCTCGATGGAACCGCGATCCTCTTCTCTCCTGATCTCGAGCCGCGCCCGGACGAATTCCGCTTCCTGAAGTCTCTCGCTACGCGCTTCGGCGCGAAACGCATCGAGACAAACGAGGCCTCTGGCCCGGGGAGTTTCCAGGCTCTTGCCGATGATGCGCGCATTCCGACGATCGCGTGGGCCGACACCGTGTTCGCGCCGACCGCCCGAAAGGCGCACGAAGAAATCACGCGGATGACGCGGGCGCTTTTCAAAGCACCCGCCGGCAAAGCGTCGATGAGCGAGGGGCCGTCCCCGGTCGTCTGGGTCACCGCACCCGGGGAAGCGGGTGAAGTGAGGTCTATCGCACGCCTCGTCCTCAAGGCCGCGCGCGAAGGCACGCCCTTCGATGAGATGGCGATCGCTCTGCCCCAGGCCGATGTCTACGCGCCCATCCTCGTTGACCTCTTCTCCCGCGCGAAGATTCCCTTCAAGCTGCATCCTTCTCTGCCGCTTGCGACCGGCCGCATCGCGCGGTCGTTCCTTCTCCTGCTTGGTTCGCGGGATTTCGATCGTGGCGCGCTGCTCGAGTTCCTCACTTTTGCGCCCGTTCCTCTGGCCGAGAGGACCGGGGTCGTGGACCCGCCGCACCCCTCCGTCTTCGACCAGATCACGCGTGAACTCAAGGTGGTCTCCGGCATCGACCGGTTCCGCAAGGCGCTCACTCACTTCATCAAAGAGGAATCAAGAATCGCGGCCACGATCTCGGAGAGCCACCGCTCCTCGCGGAACCGTCGCGTCAAGGCCGCCGAGGCCCTTCTCGTTCTGGTCGAGAAACTTCATACGAGCCTCGCCTTCACCGCCCTCAAACTCCCCCTCGATCAATGGTCCGCGAAACTCCTCGCTTTGTGCAGCGAGTGGATCGCTCCGACGAACGAGATCGAGCGCACGGAGTTTCAACTCGTGCGCGAAACGATTGAAGAGATCGCGGGCCTCGCGACGGTCTCATCCGCGATTCCCTTCGACCGCGTCCTCTCCGTGATCGAGGCTCAGTTTGAAAGGAAGCGCCGGCCCCTCGAAGAACGCTCGCGCGTGGGCGTCCACGTAGGCTCGCCCGAGGCCCTTGCCGGCGGGCAGTTTCGCTTCATGGCCCTGCTGGGCCTTGTCGAAGGACGATTTCCCGGAGTCTTCAGGCCCGATCCCTTCCTTCTTGATCCCGAGCGGAAGGCGTTGACGGATGAGATCGCGGCGACGCCGCCCCCCAAAGCCGTGACGCAGATGAGCCTGTTCGACGAGGCTCCAGAACCGGTCCAAGCCCAAGGTCTCACGACTTTGCCCACCACACAAACGCGGGTGGCGCAGGTTCGGCGGATGTTCGCGAGAACTCTCGGCCAGGCCGAAGAAACGCTCGTCCTCTCCTACCCGCGCGCTGATGAGCAGACCGGCCGCGAGCGGCTGCCTTCCCTCTTCCT
>JAYUUU010000482.1:0-4246 GCA_043754395.1 Vicinamibacteria bacterium | reverse complement strand
CATCTGTGAAACCAGGCAACATGCCTTCAGGCTGCGCGTGTTCGAAACGCCAAAAACCTTCGCCATCTACCTACCTCCGAAGAGAACCCGCAGGCGCCCTGAGCGAAGCCGCGCCTCTTTCACTTCCCGGCCGGCCAACGACCGGGGCAGGATGATGTTACGCCGCCAGTTGTCGATGGTCACGGATAGCTCGTCGCCCGCGGCGTAAGCGGTGAGCCGATCGCTGCTCGCGAAGGGAAGGTCGAGGGAGAAGATGTATCCATCGCCGCGCCGCTCGACCTTGGGGGGCCGCGACGCGTGGAACACGGAAAGCGGATCGCGCTCGCCGTAGACCTCATCCGAGAGCGTCCCGAGGAGCGGCACCCCCATCACCTCTTCATCGCGCAGGGGTGATTCGAGAATGGGCATGGATGAGAAGCCCTCGCGCACGCGCTTCATGTGGACGCTCTGCGCCTTCGCCAGTCTCTCGAAGTAAGCGCCCTTGAATGAAACGGGAAGCACGCGGTTCGCGATGACCGCGTCGACCGAATAACCGTAGAGCCCGAGGTAAGTGAAGAGGCGCTCCGACTCGGCGATGACCATCTTCTCGAGCGCCAGGACGATGCGGATGGATGTGATGTTCGGATCGCGCAGCAGTGGATCGAGGTGCTCAATCCTTTCGTAAAGCCGCTTCACCGCGACGAAGACATCGTCCTCCGGCATGGGCAGCGAGGTCACGAGGGGGGCTAAGGGCCGAATGGTCCGCGCGAGAAGCCTCTGGACCGGGAAGACCTTCCGAAAATAGAAGCGCAGGACATCGGGCGCCGCGAGCATCCTGAGCGTCTCGCCGGTCGGCGCGCAATCGACCAGAAGCAGGTCGTACTTCCCCGCCTGTGCCAATTCGGCCACCCGAAGAAGCGAGAACAGCTCCTCCATGCCCGGGAGCACCGCCATCTCGTCGGCCACCACTTCGTCGAGTCCTTGTCCCTTGAAGAAGCGGGTGAGGAAGCTCCTGATCGGGCCGAACTCGCGCTCGAGTTCGTGATGGACGTCGATTTCCATCGCATCGAGATTGTCCGCGACACGCGTGGGCTCAGCACCAATGCGCATCGCGAGCGAGTCACCGAGCGAATGCGCGGCGTCCGTCGACATCACCAGGGTGCGATGACCAAGCGAGGCCGCGCGCACGCCCGTGGCGGCCGCGAGTGTGGTCTTTCCCACGCCACCTTTTCCTGAAAAAAGGATGATCCTCATGAAGCGGCGCTCTCCGGGCAAAGCCATGAAGCGATCGTGGCGAGCGAGCGCAGATCGTGAACGTCGGTCTCGAGTTCGGGTACAAGGATCGCCGAAAGAAGGCTCTTGGCCGCAATCTGGCGCAGATGTCGCGCTTCCGAATCGGCCCGGGTTTGTTCCTGTCGCGCGATCTCGCGGAGTTCCTCATGCACCTCGGCGTCGAGGAGGGTGGCTTGGGCGTGGTCCTTCACAGACGGCGCAGAGCAGGCCCCCGGAATCGCCCAGGGATGAACGCGGTTCGCCACGATGGCCGAGGCGCTTAGCGACCTCTCAAGCAGGGCCTCCGCGAACCGCGCTCCCTCACTGACGCGCGATGTCTGTGGCGTGGTCACGAGGATGAAGGTCGTGCCCTCAGCCCTGAGGAGCGCGTCCATCGCGGTGGCGGTGCGTCGGAACGAATCGAAGAGGCCTTCGAAGGCGAGGAAGAACTCGGAGAGTTCGCGAAGGAACGCAAGGCCCACCGCGGAATCGAGAATGCGCAGGAAGGTGCGTCCCACAAGCGTCTTCGGCTCGATGGCGAGGCGGCCCGCGATGAAGTACGGGCGCAGGAAATAGCGGAGGACCCGTCCGTCGACGAAGTCGAGGACGCGCTTTGGAGCATCGAGAAAGGCGATCGCGGACGAGGCGGGCGGCGTGTCGAGAACGATCAGATCGAAATCGGAAGCGACGCCCATGAGCGCCTCCATCGCCATCACTTCATGCGTGCCCGCGAGGTGGCGCGAGATCTGTTGATAGAAGCGGTTCTGGAGCACGCGGTCTCTCGCCTCGGGCGAGGAAGCGTGCCGGCGTACCAGATCATCGAAGGTCTGCTTCGGATCGAGACGCATGGCATAAAGACGCCCCTTCACCTTTTGCGGCGTGCCGGTGAGCCGCGCGAGGCCGAGGCTCGTGCGGAGACGTTTCGACGGATCGATCGTGCAAACGAGCGTCTTCCGGCCGCGTGCCGCTCCGGCGAGAGCGAGGGCCGCCGATGTCGTCGTCTTCCCCACACCTCCCGGCCCGCAGACGATCACGAGTTTCCCGGAAAGTGCTTTCAGGAGCGCGAGGTTCTGTCTCATGCGGCCTCGGGGGCGAGGGCGCTAGCCACGGCTTTCGGCCGGCAGTTGGGAAGATCGCGAACGATCACCGGCTGAAGATTGAGTCCCCGCGCGAGTCGACGCTCGTGAAACGACTCGAGCCGCGACCTTCTCTGAACCTCACGGGCGCAGTCGAGCAGACGCCGGTCGTTCGAGCCCTCGGGTGCGTCGACCTCGACCAGAGCAGCGCGTGCCGCCCTCGACAAGTTCGAAAGGCGCATCCGATTCATGAATGCCATCGACGTCTTGAGTCCGGTCCTCTCCTCAAGATCGTCCTTGAACTCGATCGCTTCGACCACCGCCATCTCTTCGGGAATAGCCACGAGCGCCACCCGCGCGGCGCTCTTGAGCCAGTCGATGATCTGCGAGGCCAGTCTCGCGAAAGGCCCGACCGGAACCGCGCGGAAAGCCGCGAAGGGCGTTTCAAGCATCAAAAGCCCGTGGCCCGACGAGGGACAGTCCACGATGATCGTTTGATAACGAGGTTTTCCCTGCCGGTCCGTCTCGGTCGAGTAGGCGCGAATACGCCCCAGCAGGACCAGTTCAGGAAGCCCGGGGGCTGCGGCGAAGAACTTCCGGTAGACCTCGCTGTTCGTGATTCGTTCCACGAGCGGCCGCAGGCGGATAACGTGCTGAACGTACTCATCCATCGCGACACGGGCGTCGAGTTTCACTTCATCGACACCATCCTTGCCCGAAACCACGGTGCGCTCACGCGTTTCCACTTCCTCGAGCGACTCGCCGATACGGACGAGCAACGTGGGGCGACCGCGCCTGGCGGCAAGGGCCGCGAGGCCGGCCGAGATCACGCTCTTGCCGACACCGCCCTTCCCAAGGACGAAGAGAACACCGCCTAAGTCGGGGCCCGCGTCGTCTTTATTTGAGCCGCGTGTCAATCGAGAAACGTCCCTCAGTCGAACCTTCGAAGTACGCCTCGAACTGGGACCGGATCCGATCGACGAGGGCAACCGCGTCTGCGTCGAGCGCGCTGCCGTCGGTGACGTAGAGAAACGCGATGCGCCAGGGGGCTGGGTTTTGTGCGGGTGCCGGCGACCTGGGTCCCATCGCCGCGATCACGTTCTCGATCGTGACCTCCTTCTTCGTCCCCTTGATGTCGACGTTCGATTGGGGCGCGCGTTCGGCGGTCTGCGCACCGTCGAGAACGGGACTGCGAATAAAGAAGAAGGGCGGCACCTCCGCGGCCGGCCGGATCCCCATCAGGTACTGATCAAGCGGGCCGTAGCGCTGCGACGTGGGCCCGGTCCGGAAGGCTCCCCCGCCCAGGTCCTCGATCTGATTCCCCTCATCATGCGAGCCCGAGGAGTGCATGTAGAAACTCCAGTGGGCCTGCTGACGTCCGAGCAGCTCCATGCTCGCAGCACCTCCATCGCTGAACCTGGCGGTAGCGAGCCACCGGTGGCCCACCTCGTGAGCAAGCACCGAGAGAGTCGTCTCCTCGCGCAGCACGCGATCGGTCGGGCTCGAGGAGTATTTGCTGAACGAGTCCATCATCACCACGCTCTCGAGTGTCTTCGCCGAGCCATACTCACCGCCGCTGTCGCCGATCGAACCGCCGATGCCGGAGATCGAGTTGCGCACCGTGGACTCGTAGGCGAAGGCTCCCTGCGACCTTGGGATATAGGCGCGGTTCGTGTAGACGATGAGCTGCTGGTAGTCGTCGCCAAATCGCGTGTAGAAGGCGCGCGCCACCGCACTCAAATCAATGCCCGACTCGAGCCGGAACGACTCGCCCACCGCGCGCGGGAAAGCGACCCCCGCCGCGGTCGAAAGGTCGGTGGTGACGAGGCCTTCAGCAGAACCGCCCGCCGCGATGCCAACCGCACCTTCCTCGAGGCCGAGGGTGAGGTTGGTCCGATCGTACGAGAAGGAAATGCGGC
>JAYUUU010000481.1:0-3095 GCA_043754395.1 Vicinamibacteria bacterium | reverse complement strand
GCCCCGAAAAAGACGAGCGCGTCGGACGGCGCTGCCTGAGGCGTCATTTCTTTTCGACGTGACCGCCGAAGCCGAAGCGCATGGCGGAGAGAACGCGGTTCTGGAAGTCGTCCTGTCCGCGCGAGGCGAAGCGCTCGAACAGCGAGGCGGTCAGAACGTGGGCCGGAACGCCTTCGTCATTCGCGGCGGCGACGGTCCAGCGGCCTTCACCGGAGTCTGAGACTTTGCCGGAGAAGTTTCCAAGATCGGGGCTCGTGACGAAGGACTGGGCGGTGAGATCAAGCAGCCAGGAGGCCACCACACTTCCCCGCCGCCACAACTCGGTCACCTCTCCGATGTTGAAGTCGTACTGATAGTGCTCGGGATTGCGGAGCGGCGTTGTCTCCGCGTCCTTCTCGTGCGACCCCTTGCCGATGTTCGCGTTCTTGAGGATGTTGAGACCCTCGCCGTACGCCGCCATCAGGCCGTATTCGATGCCGTTGTGGATCATCTTCACGAAGTGTCCAGCACCCGCCGGGCCGCAATGGAGGTATCCCTCCTCGGCCGTGCCCTGGCCCGCGGGGCGGCCGGGGGTCCTCGGAATAGTGCCGACGCCCGGCGCAAGGGTCTTGAAGATGGGATCGAGGTGCTTCACCACGTCGGTCTCGCCGCCGATCATCAGGCAGTAACCGCGCTCCAGGCCCCAGACGCCGCCGGAGGTGCCCATGTCGATGTAGTGGATGCCCTTGGGCTTGAGAGCCTTCGATCGCGCGATGTCGTCGTGGTAGTGGGAATTGCCGCCATCGATGAGGATGTCGCCGGAGGCGAGTAGAGGCTGCAGGTCCGCGATGGTGGAATCCACGAAGGCCGCGGGAACCATGATGCAGAAGGCGCGGGGCTTGTCGAGCTTCGACACGAACTCGGAGAGCGATGAGGAGCCGGTGGCTCCCTCTTTCACCAGTGCCGCCACCGCGTCGGCGGACCGGTCGAACACCACGAGTTTGTGGCCCGCTTTCATGAGCCGGCGCACCATGTTGGCGCCCATACGTCCAAGACCGATCATTCCAAACTGCATCGCGTTCCTCTTCCTCTGGTTGATGCCCGCCTCTGACAAGGGGTCCAAACTCTGAAGGACTCTACCTCAAGCCAAAATCACCGATTCGCCTTGTAATAATTGATGAGGCCGTTCGTCGAGGCGTCGTGAGCGGTCACCGCATGGGCGCCCGCAAGCTCCGGCAGGATCGCCTTCGCGAGCTGCTTCCCAAGCTCAACCCCCCACTGATCGAACGAGTTGATGTTCCAAATGACTCCCTGGGTGAAGATCTTGTGCTCGTACATCGCGATCAGGGACCCGAGGGTCCGCGGCGTGATTTTCTTTACCAGCATCGAATTCGTCGGCCGATTCCCGGTGAAGACCTTGTGCGGGACGAGCGTTTCGAGGGCCTCACCCGAGACCCCTGCGGCGGCGAGTTCGGCTCGCACCTCCCCCTCCGTCTTCCCCTTCATCAGCGCTTCCGTCTGCGCGAAGAAATTAGACAACAGAATTTGATGGTGCTCGCCTATAGGGTTGTGCGACTCGATCGGTGCGATGAAGTCGGCGGGAACGACCTTCGTGCCTTGATGAATGAGCTGATAGAACGCGTGCTGCCCATTCGTGCCGGGCTCGCCCCAGATCACCGGGCCGGTCGAGCAGTCAGCCGTCTCTCCGTCGCGGGTTACCCCTTTGCCGTTACTCTCCATGTCGCCCTGCTGAAAATAGGCCGGGAAACGGTGCAGGTATTGGTCGTAGGGCAGGATGGCGTGCGTCTGGGCATCGAAGAAGTTGTTGTACCAGATGCCGAGAAGGCCTAAGGTCGCAGGCAGATTCTTCTCAATGGGCGCGGTGCGAAAATGCTCGTCCATCGCGTGCCCGCCCTCGAGCATCGCCTCGAAGTTGTCGGCCCCGATGAAGACCATGATGGGCAGGCCGATCGCCGACCAGAGCGAGTAACGCCCGCCGACCCAGTCCCAGAACTCGAACATGTTCTTCGTATCGATTCCGAACTTCGACACTTCCTTCGCATTTGTCGACAGCGCGACGAAGTGCTTCGCCACCGCACCTTGGTCCTTCGCGGCCCTAAGAAGCCACGCTCGCGCGGTTTCTGCGTTCGTGATGGTCTCCTGCGTGGTGAAGGTCTTCGAAGCCACGATGAAGACCGTCGTCTCCGGAGAGAGGTGCTTGACCGTCTCCGCCATATGCGTCCCGTCGATGTTCGAAACGAAGTGCACATTCAAGCCCGGTTTGCCGTAAGGCTTCAGCGCTTCCGTGGCCATGACCGGGCCCAGGTCAGACCCGCCAATGCCGATGTTCACTACATCGGTGATCGCCTTGCCGGTGTAGCCCTTCCACGAGCCACCTCGAATGGCGTCTGCGAACTCACGCATCTGCTTGAGAACTCGATTCACCTCGGGCATCACGTCCTTACCGTCCACGAGGATGGGCCGGTTCGATCGGTTGCGAAGGGCGATGTGAAGAACCGCCCGGTTCTCCGTGATGTTGATGCGGTCGCCACCGAAGAGCCGTTCCGTCCACCCCTTGAGGTCGGCGTGCTCCGCGAGCCGTTTGAGCAGACTCATCGTCTCGCCGCTCACGCGGTTCTTCGAGTAGTCGAGAAGGATGTCCTCGAAGCGAAGCGAGAACTTCGCGAATCGCTCCTTATCCTCCGCGAACATCTGCCGCATCCCTCGTCCAGCGATCTCCCGCTGATGCTCGGCGAGGGCCTGCCATGCGTCGGTCTGGGTCACGGGCGGCATTTTGTCTCTTGAACTCCCGGGTTTGTGGAGGATGGTCCCGAGCCTTCCGGCTGGAGCAGGCTGACGAACGTCAGACGGCCTTGCCGGCCACCGTCTTGAGGCGTTCGGTCAGCAGCCCTTCGAGGGCCACGATCGCCTTCGAGAAGCCCTGAATGCCTTCATCCAGCTTGTCATTCGCCATCCGGTCCGTCACATGCATGGCCCGGAAGGCGGCTTCGTCCACCGGAGTCTTGGGAATATCCATGGACGCGGCCTTCGCGGGATCGAGCTTCCGCGCGAGCGTTCCTTCCTGCGACTGGAGGTCGGCGAGGAGGTTCGGCGCG
>JAYUUU010000480.1:0-2517 GCA_043754395.1 Vicinamibacteria bacterium | reverse complement strand
CGTCGAGCCGATACGTCTGGCGGTCCCACAAGGCGCCCAGCGAGACAACGCCAGGAAGACCCCCGAGGCGCGGTGTCTCGAGGGTTATCCAGGCTGCGGGAAGGCGCGCCGCGAAACGACCACCGACCTCGAGCGCTTCGCCGCGGCCGGTGGGACTGTTGATTCGAAGGCGACCCTCGCGCTTCGCCGCGAGTTCACCGCCGAGCCGCACGGTCAAAAGCACCCAGGGCTCGATGAGCGGGTTCTCCTTCACGGATGCCACCACATCCGCGCGTCCACCGCCCGCGGGCTGATAGATGACCTTGCCTCCCGAAGCGCTCGGCCATTGGTCGATGCGCCTTTGGGCGAGGCCGATCGACTGAACGGTCAGCACATCGCGGGGCCTCAGGCCCACCACCGCCGTCGCGATGTCCTGGCGGGTTCGAACCAGTCCGTCGATCTGAATCCGATCGATGCGCGGCTCGTCAATGCGACTCCACGCGGCGAGGGCGGGCCGCGGCGCATCGGAGAGATAGAGGCTGGCGCCGAGAAGGCGCCAGTTCTCGGTGTCGCCTGGATCGCGCTCCGCGGCGCGACGAGCGAACCGCGCGGCTTCCTCGTAGCGCTTCTGGCGGAACCTGACACCCGCGAGAGAACTCAATGGGCGTGCCTCGCTCGGGCACATCTCGGCCGCGGCGACGAGGCCTGGAACTCCCGACTCCGGATCGTCGCTCCGGGCGAGTTCGATCGAACGATCCACCAGGGGATCGCACGCGCTGGCCTCCCGGGCCAAAGGCGATGCCGGCGCCTCTGCCGCGCGCTTGGGCGGCGGCATGGTGGCATCAGGCGTCACCACCAGGGCGAAGCCGCCGGTCGCGTTCCACAGTCTGGTGAACTCAGCTTCGCCGCGAACCCGGAAGGGACCGATCGAGGGGTCGTGATACATGACTCGGCCCGAAGCCCACGCCACGATGACAACGTAGTGAAGGCGCAAGGCGCCGCCGTCGATCAATGCAATGACCGGACGGCCATTCGCGATCTCGTGGCGAACATCGACAGCCTCGGCGCGGATGGGCCGCGCGATGGCGCCACGCACCCCGAGACCAGCAACGAGATCGCCGGTGCTGATGCCCCCTTTTTTCGAATCCACGAGCGGTGCGAAGTCTTCCGCCTGGATGTCCTTCACGCCCCAGTAGCGAAGCACCATGGCGGCCGCCGCTCCTCCGCAAAGATCCACACTCTGCGCGAAGAAAGGGACGTCCACCACGATGAGGGGACGGGGGGCCTCCTGAGCCGCGCCGAAGGGGCCCCCCTGAGCCGCGCCGAAGGGTGCCAGGCCAAGGAGGCCGATGGCCCAGAGCATGAGGCGAGGCAGGGTGAGTTTCAGCGGCGGAACCCTACCCTTGAGCGTCGGGCAGGTCAATTTAGAAACGACAGGTGAGAAACGAACAGGCGCCGCCCGGCCGGGCGGCGCCCTTCAAGGAATCGTCGCCGCTTAGTTGGCGACGAGGATGATGATGATGATGATGAGGAGCAGGGCGACGAGACTGATCGTGACGGTCGTCCGGCCGCCGGTGAGCAAGTCGTTCGCGGCAACCGCGCGCTCGCTCACCCGCTGAAGATCGGCGCCTTCAAGAGACGACACGGCGTTTGTGGCGCGACGCACGTCCAGGCCCATGCGGTCGGCCATCTCCTTCACGTCGTCTCGGCCCAGCAGGGTGCGGATGGCGTCACGGGAGCTTTCATCCGCAGCGGCCCGGGCGCTGAGTGCCTGGTCCACGGCAGCGCGGTCTGTGACCACGGCCTGCTGGGCGAAAGCTGGCTGGGAACCAAAGCCCAGGGCGAGAACGAGAGTGGCGGCGGCGAGTTTCTTGAGGTTCATGGGTGTCTTTCCTTAGGTTGTGCGAATCGTCCAATGATTGCGCGAGGAAAGGCGAACGCTCTGTGCGCTGACGAACACAATCTTTGAAAAACTAGGGAACCCGGTACACCGCGGCGTTGATGTGCATGCCGGCGCCCACCGACGCGAAGACGAGGATGTCGCCCGGATGAAACTGGTGGCCCTCGAGTTTCCCTTTGCTGACGAGGTCAAACAGAGTCGGCAGAGTGGCGACCGAGCTGTTGCCGAGCCAGGAGATGGTCATGGGCATGACGTCCTCGGGCGGGGCGGTGTCATAAAGATCGTAGAGGGCCTCGAGAATGGCTTCATCCATCTTGCCGTTCGCCTGGTGGATGAGGATCTTCTTGATGTCGGCGATGCCTTTGCCCGCCTTGTCGAGACACTCCTTGATCGCGGTCGCCACGTTCTGCAGGGCGTACTTGTAAAGCTTGCGGCCTTCCATCTTCAAGAAGATGGCCTCGAGGAACACCTCCTCGTTGTAAGAGGGGCCCATCACCAGCATGGTGGAGTGATCGAGGGTGTCGGAACGAACGGCATGCGCGAGGATGCCCACGCCCTCGGAGGCTTCCCGGGCTTCGAGGATCACCGCACCCGCACCGTCGGCGTAGATCAGGCTGTCGCGGTCGTGGGGATCGGAG
>JAYUUU010000479.1:0-4643 GCA_043754395.1 Vicinamibacteria bacterium | reverse complement strand
CATCCCATGAAGTCCTCCCGCAACACCAAACCCGAGCCCACCGAGGTGTCGATCGGCGGCGTGGTCATCGGCGGTCAGGAGACCGTGGTGATTGCGGGTCCTTGCGCGGTCGAAAGCCATGACCATCTGCTCAAGATCGCGCGGTCGGTGAAAGCTTCGGGCGCGCACCTGCTCCGAGGCGGGGCCTTCAAGCCGCGGACCTCACCCTATTCGTTCCAGGGCCATGGGGAAGAAGCACTCAAGTGGCTCGGCGAGGCTCGGGCGATGACCGGCTTGAAGATCGTCAGCGAGGTCATGGATGTCCGCAAGGTCGAGTCCATGGCGCGCGTCGTCGACTGTCTCCAGGTGGGCACCAGGAACATGCAGAACTTCGATCTGCTGAGGGAGCTCGGTCGGGTTCCAAACGCGGTACTCCTGAAGCGCGGGATGTCCGCGACCATCGAAGAGTGGCTTTTAGCCGCCGAGTACATCCTCGCCGAAGGCAACCCCAACGTCATCCTCTGCGAGCGCGGGATCCGAACCTTCGAAAGCGCGACGCGGAACACCCTCGATCTCTCCGCGATCCCGGTGGTGCGGTCCTTATCGCACCTGCCGATCGTGATCGACCCGTCGCACGGCACCGGTCGCCGTGACGGTGTCGCGCCCATGACCAAGGCCGCGATCGCTGCGGGTGCCGACGCGGTCATGATCGAGGTTCACGACGACCCGGAGCGAGCGCTTTCAGACGGCGCGCAGAGCCTCTCGCTCGAAGCCTTCGATGCGCTCATGAAGGACGCGGGCCGCATCGCCGATGCGTGTTCCCGGCCATTTCAGGGCCAGCGAGTGGTCGCCTTCGCGAGCCGCGGTTGAACCTAGGTGATCCCGCCCCTGCGCTTGACACACACGCCGGAAAACCTTTACTCTGAGCGTTCGATGTCCAACCCGACCCATATGAACCAACTGAAGCTGCGGAGCGGCGTGTCGTCGCTCGCCCTCGGTATTGGTCTCATTCTTATCGTCCTTACCGGCGGGGGTCCCGTCTAGCGAGGCAGAAGAAGCCCACGCCAGACGAAAAGGCCCCCGAGGGAAACCTCGGGGGTTTTTGTTTTTGCACGAGAGAAAGAAGAAATCATGAACACCCGAAACGAGAACGAAAAACCGGCGGAACCCCGCGAAGCGCGAACGCCTTCAGGAGCCGAGCCCTATGACAAGGACAAGGAGGCCGCACGAGACGCCCAAGACTCCCGCGAGCCAGTCGAAGGAGGCTACGGCTGGGGCGTTTAGAGAGAAAATGACTCATGAACCTTGAGTCGAAGTTCGTGTGGATGAACGGCGCGCTCGTGCCGACAGAGCAGGCGGTGGTGCCTTTCCTGACCCCCGCCCTTCACTATGGCACCGCGGTGTTCGAGGGCATGCGCGCGTACAACACGCCGCGGGGGCCCGCCATCTTCCGGTTGAAGGATCACATCGAGCGTCTCTTCCAGAGCGCACGCATCTTCGGCTTCCTCGCTCTCCCCTGGGCCGAGGAGGAGGTTATCGAGGGTTCGAAAGCGGTGGTGCGAGACAACGGCTTCACCGAGTGCTACGTGCGGCCGCTCCTCTTCGCCGCTTCAGGCCACATGGGCCTGAACCTCCTTGGCATTGTGCCGGGGCTGGGGATCGCGGCCTGGGAGTGGAAGGGTTTCGTCTCGCCCGAAGCGGAGACCAAGGGGCTACGAGCGAACGTCTCGTCCTTCACCCGCCACCACCCGAACGTGATGATGACGAAGTCCAAGCTCGCGGGGAACTACGGTAACTCCGTCCTCGCGCGAACCGAATCGGCCCGCCTTGGCTTCGACGAAGCACTGATGCTCGATCCCACGGGACTGGTCGCCGAGGGCACGGGCGAGAACCTTTTCGTGGTTCGCAAGGGCGTCATCTACACGCCGCATCGGACCACGGTCCTCGAGGGACTCACGCGCGACAGCGTGATCACCCTGGCTCGCGATCTGGGTTACGAAGTCCGCGAAGAAGCGCTCACACGCGATCAGCTTTATGTGGCCGATGAGCTGTTCGTCTGTGGCACCGCCGCCGAGGTCCTGGGGATTCGTGAACTCGATTTCCGCCCCATTGGGTCCGGTGTCCGCGGTCCGATCACCACGAGGCTCGCCGAGATGTTCCGGCGGGTAGTAACGGGCGAGGAGAAGAAATACTCCGCGTGGCTCGATCTGTGTAAGGAGTAGTCCTCGCCACTCACGGCTTCGTCGATCGCCCCAACCACCAGTCGATGACTGAAGGAAAGAGCGCGTTCACCGCGACCGCCGCGCGGGCCGGCCAGTAGGGGTGCACTTCGGGCCGCGGGTGGCGCACCGCGTCAACGATCGTATCGGCGACATGCTCCGCGGTCTGACGAGGGCCGAGAGGCGCGCCCTTTCGGCCCGATGACTCCCGCAGCGCCACCTCACCAAACTCCGTGATGGTGGCGATCGGATGGACTGAGAGTGCGGTGATGCCGGTTCCGCGTAGCTCCACGCGCAAGGACTCGGTGAGGCTGATCTGCGCGGCCTTTGTGGCGGCGTAAGCACCGCTGCCGGGCAGCGCCCGATGGCCGACGATCGAGGACACGTTCACGATCACGCCGCGATTCTGCGTCCGCATGTGCTTGAGCGCGGCCTGACAGCCATAGACCGTGCCCATGAAGTTCGTCTTCATTAAACGCTCAAAGTCCGCGCTTGGGGTTTCCTCGACCTTGCCGCGGATTCCAAAGCCCGCGTTGTTGATCATTACGTCGATGCGGCCGAAGGCCCGGACCGTCTCTTCCACGAAGCGATGAACATCGGCTTCGATCGCAACATCGGCCGAGACCGCGAGGGCCCTGGCGCCGGTTTTCTCGAGTTCGCCGACCAGGGAATCAAGACGGTCCCGACGCCGCGCGGCCAGGGAAACGTGACCGCCGGCCTTCGAAAAGGCGCGCGCGGTGGCGAGGCCGATGCCGGATGAGGCCCCCGTGATGGCAACAACCGCGCCCTTGAGATCCATTAGCTAAGTCTCGACGTAGGCGTCCGCCTCGATTTCGATCAACATCTGAGGGTCGACGAGGGCCTTCACTTCGACCATCGTGGACGCCGGCCGGATGTCCCGAAAGACTTCGCCGTGCGCGCGGCCGTATTCCTCGAACCTCGATATATCGGTGACGAACATCCGCGTGCGGATCACGTGAACAAACGAACCTCCGGCCTCTTCGAGCGCCCTCCCGATCTTCTGAAGGATGAAGGCAGTTTGCGCGTAAGCGTCGCCCGGCCCGACGAGTGCGCCCGATCCGTCCACGGCGGTCGTTCCGGCGATATGGATGTGCGGTCCGACCCGCACCGCGCGGGAGTAGCCGACAAGAGGCTCCCACTTCGCGCCCGATGAGATATTTCTTCGTGGCATTAACGCTTTTTTCAAGGATCAGAGCGAATCGAGCAGGGCCTTGGTCATGTCCGCGGTAGTTGCGGAGCCGCCGAGGTCGGGCGTTCGAACCTTGCCCGCAAGGGTCACCTTCTCGATGGCGCGCATGATCCGAGCCGCCGCCGGCTTCTCACCGAGGTGTTCGAGCATCATGGCCCCGGCCCAGACCGCGCCGATGGGATTGGCGACACCGCGGCCCGCGATATCGGGAGCCGAGCCGTGAATCGGTTCGAACATCGAAGGGTGATTGCGCGTGGGGTCGAGATTTCCGGAAGGGGCGGTTCCAAGCGAACCCGAGATCGCCGCACCCAGATCGGTCAGGATGTCGCCGAAAAGATTGCTCGCCACGATCACGTCGAGGCTGTCGGGCTGCGTCACCATGCGCGCGGCCAGAGCGTCCACGTGGTACTTACGCAGGGTCACATCGGGGAAACGCGCGGCGACCTCCTCGACCACTTCATCCCACAACACCATGGAATGCCTCAAGGCGTTCGACTTCGTCGCGGAAGCGAGGAGCTTGCGCGGACGGGTTCGGGCGAGTTCAAACGCGAAACGCACAACCCGTTCGACTCCGCCGCGCGTGAAGATCGCGACTTCGTTCGCGAGTTCGCCCGGCCGTCCGCGATGCACAAAGCCGCCGACGCCTGAGTATTCACCCTCCGTGTTCTCGCGGACGCAGACCATGTCGATGTCCGCGGGCAGCCTTCCGGCAAGGGGCGACTTGAGCCCGGGCAAAAGACGCATTGGCCGCAGGTTCACGTACTGATCGAACTTCTGCCGGATGGGCAGGATGAGATCCCACACCGTCACGTGATCGGGCACATCCTTCGACCCGACCGCGCCGAAGTAGATCGCGTCGAAGGCGCGCAGCGATTCGATTCCCCCTTCTTTCACCATCCGGCCGTGCTCGCGGTAGAACTGCGAGCCCCAGGGAAAGTGGATGGTGTTGAGCTGGAAGCCCTCGGCCTTTTCGATGGCCTCGAGGATGCTGAGCCCCGCGTCAAGAACCTCCGGACCGATGCCGTCGCCGGGAATGGCGGCGATCTTGTGCGTTCTCATGCCGTGACCGACGGCAGGGAGATGCTCCAAAGACGTTTACCCGAAAGATCATGAAGGCTCACGGTCAACTCGCGCGTGTGCCCGTCCACCGTCCCCTTTCCGTAGAACTGAAGTCCGGCGGAAGGAGGCTGATTGGGCCGCATGCCTTTGGGGATCGAGAGGAAACGAACCGTGGG
>JAYUUU010000478.1:0-3364 GCA_043754395.1 Vicinamibacteria bacterium | reverse complement strand
CGCGAGCGCCGCCTTCTCCGCCGCGTAGTTGGTGGTGCCGATGACATCGGTTCCCTTGAAGGCCATGTGTTCGAACATGTGGGCGAGGCCGGTGATGCCGAGGACCTCGCGGTCGCTTCCGGTCATCACGCGCGTGGAGAAGGAAAAGACCGGGGCGCCTTTCACCTCCACTACGATGACCCTGAGGCCGTTCGCGAGGGTCTTCTGGGTAACCTGCTTCTCGAATGAGGCGAGGTCTTGAGCCGGACTCGACACAGCTCCGGCAATAAACACAGCGGCCAGGGAAAAACGTGTGGGCATCTTCATCACAGCACCTCCAGTGCACGCAAGGCGTGGGGCGCGACTCGCCCCGCCAGGCGAGCGGCCAGCATACAGAAAATTGATTTACTTCGCCGGGGCGGTGGCCTTGGAATTCAAGGGCCTTCGCCTCGGCCTCGGGATCCATGAGCGCCGGCGCTGAGGCGTTCGCGGCAGCGGGTGCCGTCGTCTTCGGAGGCGAGACGCTCGCCGCAGCGGCGGCCCGGCTCTCGATAACTCGAATCGCGCTCTCCGCCTGGTTGCGAATGTACTGGTTCGAGTCCTTAAGCAGCGGCCGCAAGCCATCGACCGCCGCACGGACGGTTGATCCACGGGGGCGGTGACGAGCGCCTTGTCCTTCGTGGTCTTCACCAGCCGCTGAAGTGCGGCTTCGCCGATTTCGATGTTGTTGCGCGAGGCATCGCGGGTCTTGTAGTCCAAAGACAACATTCCGGGGAACTGCGCGTCGACATAGTCGAGGATGGGTTCCACGAGCCGAAGGGGGACCGCGTGGCCGACCAGACTGCGCGCGGCCAGGAACTTATCGGTTCGATCTCCGGACTCGAGAAGTCGCAGGCGCGCGGGGGCGAGTTCCTTTTCGGATACCTCGAGGGCCTTCTCGAGAGCTTCGGCGGCCTGAGACGCAACCGTGGGACGATGATCATCGAGGGCCTTGAGCAACGCCGGTCGTGCGGGCTCCGCCTCCTTGCCGTAGGTTCCAAGGGAGCGGGCGGATTCCTCGCGAATCCGGTCGTCGACATCGGCGAGGCCCTGAATCAGAAGCTGGGTGCCCAAAGGCAGCTTCCAGCTCGACAGCGAAGCTACGGCCCGCAGGCGCTTAAGGGCGTCCTTGCTCTTCATGTCTTTGGCCGCGCGCTCGGTGACTTCGCGTCCCATCTTGTCGATACGGGCGTCGCCCTGGATCGCAGCGGCAGGGGAGGACAGCAAGAGGAGCAGGCATACCGCGGCGCGCAAATCGGAACCTTTCACATCACACTCCATCGAGAATCAACCCGAATCGGGAATTGAGTGATGGCGAGGATATGCGGAATGGGTGCGCGAAAGCCCTCCAATTTCCCCGGAACGGAGCGGTCAGGTACGGGAGCGCGAGCCTCGCAGCGGGTTCACGTGGAGCAGGCCGGTGAACCGGCCGAAGTCGGCATCCGCCGAGAAGACGGTGGCGCCTCTTTCGATGGCGAGGGCCGCAAGGTGGGCGTCCGAAGTCAGGTTTCCTGCCGTCCCCGCCGTCTTGAGGAGATTGCGAAAGACCGGCCAGTGCCGATCGCCGGGAGTCGCGATCTCCACGGTCGGGAGCGAAAGCCACTCGTCGATGAAGGCAAGTGCTGACTCGGGAGACATCGGCCGTCGCAAAATCCCTGGCCTCGTGGTCAGCCGAAGGAAGGCCAGAATGACGCTCCAGGAGAGTCCGACGACGGTGGAGCCCGAAAAAGCGCCCTCCACCCACTTGCGGGCGGCCTTGTGATGAGGCGCGTCCTGATCGACAGCGTAAATGAGGAGGTTGGCGTCGACCAGGATCATGGGTCTACTTGCGGAGTTCGAGCTTCCTCGACTGAGTCTCATCGTCGAGCGCATCGGCGAGACGAAGAGATCGGTCGAGGTCGATTCCGGGGGCCGCGCCGCCGAGCGAGAGAGGCTTGATTCGATAAGCGCGGGCCGGGCGGGACTTCTCGGCCAGAAGGCCCAGGCGGATCACCTCGTTGACGTTGCGGCGGAAAGGCTGGCCGGTTCGTCTGGCCCGTCGCTTCAGGGCTTCGGCCACGTCGGGCTCAAGCGTCATCGTGGTGCGGATCACGAAAGCATCATAGCATCACGCGATTCCTGCCTATGATCTCTGGAATTCCCCCACTAAGAGGTTTGATATGCCCGTTTCACGTCGACACGCCCTCGGCCTTGCCGGAGGGACGGCCGCTCTCCATCTCCTACCGGGCGGCGCTTGCGCTTCAGGCCTCGAGTCCGCTTTTCAGGAGGCGCCGCCCAATCCCTTCGCCGGCATCGCGAGTGTCGTGGACTTCGAAGCCCGCGCTCGGGAGCGGATCTCTCACATCGCCTATGAATTCATCAGCGGGGGCGCCGGCGACGAACTCTCGCTCAAGTGGAATCGCGAGGCCTACGACAAGATTCGTCTGCGTACCCGCGTCCTGGTCGACGTGTCGAAGCTCGACACGAAGATTCGTCTCTTCGGTCGGGAACTGGCCCACCCCATCCTCCTCGCCCCCACCGCGTATCACAAGCTGGTTCACCCGGAAGGCGAAGTCGAGACCGCACGGGGCGCAGGGTCGGTGAGTACAACCATGGTCGTCAGTTCATTCGCCACCATGGCGGTCGAGGACATAGCGCGCGCGGCCACCGAACCACTCTGGTTTCAGCTCTACGTTCAACCGGACCGGGGTTTCACGAAGTCCCTGGTCGAACGGGCGGAGGCGGCCGGTTGCCAGGCCATCTGCGTCACCGTCGACACCCCTTTAGCCGGTGCTCGCAATCGTGAGGAGCGCGCGGCTTTCCGGCTGCCTCCGGGCATGGACATTCCCCACCTGAAAGGCCTGCCGAGCGCCGCCGCCCGCAGCGCGCCTCGGGAAGGCGAGATCTTCAACGCAATCCTCGACCCCACCCTCACCTGGAAGGATATCGAGTGGCTGCGATCGTTCGCGAAGGTTCCCGTTCTGCTCAAGGGTGTGATGAACCCGGATGACGCGGATCAGGCGGCACGTCTCGGCGTGTCGGGCATCATCGTCTCGAACCATGGGGCACGGAACCTCGACACGGTTCCGGCAACCATCGATGCGCTCCCGGGCGTGGTTCAGAAGGTCGCGGGCCGCATGCCCGTGCTGGTGGATGGGGGCATCCGCCGGGGAACCGATGTCGTGAAGGCGATCGCCATGGGGGCGAGCGCCGTGCTCATCGGCCGGCCGTATCTCTTCGCTCTCGGCGTTGCTGGGGCAAAGGGAGTGTCGCGAACCGTCACGATTCTGCGGCGCGAGTTGCAGATCGCCATGGCTCTGACTGGGCGTCGCTCCATCGCGGAGATCGACAAAGGGGTGTTGTTCGA
>JAYUUU010000477.1:0-7298 GCA_043754395.1 Vicinamibacteria bacterium | reverse complement strand
TCGGAAGCCTTCGCCTTGAGCGCCGAGTCGCGGACCGCGCGTTTTTCGACCTGTGTCACTTCTGAAGGAATGCCGATGATGATGCGAGGCCGTACGAAGGCGTTCCGGTTGTGGGCCTTGCGGATGAAGTGCGACAACATCTTCTCCGTGATCTCGAAATCCGCGATCACCCCATCTTTCATCGGGCGGATGGCCACGATGCCGCCCGGCGTCCGGCCGAGCATTTCCTTCGCGTCATGACCCACCGCCTCGACCCGTCCCGTGCGAACGTTCACCGCCACGATCGACGGCTCAGAGACAACCGTCCCCTTCGACTTCACGAAGACGAGCGTATTCGCGGTTCCGAGGTCGATCGCCAGATCGTTCGAGAAGTAGCTGAAGTTGAGGATGGAGCGGAGCAGACTCACTGACTGAGGCCTCTAAGTGTTGATTCGGGGTGTTGATTCGGGTGGGCGAAGCGGGGGCGCCGCCACGACACGATTCTTGCCGAGCGCCTTGGCTTGATACATCGCGCGGTCAGCGGCTGCGATCAGGCCGCGCACGTCTTCGGCGGATTCAGGATACGCCGCTATGCCAATTGAAGCCGAAACGCGGCCCGCAAGCTGCATGGATTCGAGGAAAACTGTGTCCGCGATCACCTGGCGGAGCTTTTCCGCGATGATCAGCCCGCCCGGGAGCGCGGTTTCGGGAAACAGGATCACGAACTCGTCGCCGCCATAGCGGATCAAAACGTCTGCGTCTCGAACCGTCTTCTCGAGAACTTCGCCGACTTCGACCAGGGTCCTTGATCCCGCGAGATGGCCGTGCGTGTCATTGATGGCCTTGAAACCATCGAGGTCCATGAAGAGCAGTGAGAGTGAGGATTTGGTTCTTCGGCAGCGCTTGAGTTCGCGATCGAGGTAGAGCGACATGAAGCGCGCGTTGTAGAGCGCCGTCAGATCGTCCGTGAAAGTGAGCTGCTTGGTCTTCTCGAAAACCGCCGCGTTCTTGACCGCGACCGAGACCGGGCGGGCCAGCTGGAGCAGGGTCTCGACACCCAGAGCCCGATCGGAGACCACCTGCAAGACTCCCCAGGGTTCGCCTCCAACCTGCAACGGGATGAGCGAACACCATCGGCCGCGCGGGTCGTCGGGTTTGGCGTCTAAGGGCCGGATGTCTTCGCCGAAGACGCCCCCGCTGCCCAGATCGGGAACATCGAAAGTCCGCGTGTCGTCCTCGACGCCGAGCACCGAAAGACGCTTCCCGCCCGCGCCGTTAAAGGCGAAAACGCGTGTCTCACATGGACCCAGCACTTCGACGCACGCGTTCTGAATGCCGGATGCGAGGGCGTCCGCTTCGAGCGCGTGAATCTGCAGCGCCAGATCCGCGGTTACCAGGCCCGTCCGAACGTCTCCTCGATCCTGCGCCATATCGAAGATCTGAATTCCCTACTGACCCGGGGAGAGCGAGCGAGTTTCCTCGGCGACGCCGCCCGACCGGGAGGTCGCACGCACCACCACGCGTTGCTCTCCCTGTTTTCGGGCCAGGGTCACGAACTCGCTGAACGAGCCGTCGGGCTGGACATTCACGGGATCGCCGTTCACCGTGAGCTTGGCCCCGGGGTCGGTCTTTCCCACGAGTCGAAGAACGTTGTCCCTCGCCTCGAAAGAGGTGATGACCAAGCTGGGGGCTGAAGCCGTCGGTGCTTCGACACGCACCGCGGCGGTCCGCGCCACCTTGAACGCGACCGGTTCGGAGAATTTGCCCTGCACGCCGTCGGGTGTGAGGCCCGCGACCCGATACGCGAAATCGCCGGCTGCGATTCCGCCAAGACTCGCGGTTGTTTCCTTGATCCCGTCTCGGTCGACAATCACTTCCTTGGGCGCGCCGCTGTTCCTCGACTCCACGACGACGCGATAGTTCGTCGCGCCCGCCGATGGAGACCACGAGAGCACCACGGGAGCTCCTTCGGCGAGCGTCAACAGGCCCGCTGCGCCTCCGGGGGCCTGGGCCGCGGGGGCGTTTGGAAGAACCTGTTTCGCCCCGGCCTTACCCGTGGCGTCGACGCGGATTCCCTCGTTCGCGCCGAGACGGATTTTCTCGCCTGTCTTTGTCTCGATGCTTGCAGCACCCGCGAGTTGCGCCACCGCGGTGAGGCCGCCCTCGCCGACCCGCATGGTTCCGGCCGAGTTGCTTTCGAGGGCGAGGCGGAACGTCGGGGTGACCGCCTCGGTCGAACCTGAGCCGCGCTGCGAGGTTTCGTAGTTGATCTCACCCGACGTGACCTTCCAGGCGACCTTTGACGCGGAGTTTGGGTCTCGCGATGTTTCCTCGATCGTGATCAGGCTGTCCGGCCGCACCGTGACCCGTGTCTCGTCGAAGAACTTGATCTCGGCCGAAGACGATGGATAGGTTCGGACCAGATCATTCTTTCGTAGCGGTGTCCTGGCCTCGGCGGTCTTCCACTCGAGTCCGCCCACGCCGCGCGTTTTGACATTGCCCTGGATCGATTCAAACATCGCCGCGATGTCTTTGGGAGCCTCGGCTGTGGAAGGCGGCGCCACCTCGGGTTCGCGGAGCAGGAAATAGCCCGCGACCAGGACGAGCGCGACCACGCCGAACACCGCGATCATGCGGGACACGTTTAATCGGCGATCCCCCGAGCCCGACGGCGCGTTTAGGTTGGACACTCTGGAAGTCCTTTCGACAACATCACTCGGAAAGGAAAAACGCGGTCTGCGTGTGTGAGCGAGCCTTCAAACGAAGGCCCGAAGTATACTCGACGACTCTTTACCCCAGGCGTGATCGAGTTCATGGCTTCCCGCTCTTTAGCTCGTGTTCCGCCCTTTCGAGATCTGGAGTTGACTTACTGATGGCCCTCGCATTCCTGCGGCGTCACCGGCGCTGGTTTTTCGTGTTCCTTTGGGTCGTGATCCTCGCGTTCGTGATTCTCTACATCCCGAACCTCGATCCCTCCACGAGCCTCGCCAGCTCCACCGTTGCCACGGTCGGAGGCCAGCCTATTCAGGCCGCGGAGTTCCAACGCCAGTACCTGAGGCAGCGGCGTCAGTTCCTCGACATGAATCAGGGCCAGATCGACGAGGCCATGCTCGAACGGATGGGCCTGCGGGACCAGGTGCTTTCCTCCATGTTGCGCGAGAAGCTTGAAGCCCTCGAAGCGGACAGACTCGGTTTTCTGGTCGACGACAAGGCGGTGGTCAAGGCGATCACGGAAGATCCTCAGCTTCAAACCGACGGCAAATTCATCGGGTCCCAAACCCTCACACGAATCCTGCAGGCCCGGGGCATGAGCGCCCTCGACTTCGAGAACGAAGTAAGGGCCCGCCTCAAGGCCCAACGTCTGCGCGAAGCGGTCACGGACGGAGTTACGGTTTCAGACGCGGAAGTGACCGCTGAATTCAGACGCCGGAGCGACTTGATCCACGCCGAGTACGTGCATCTCCCCACCGCGCCGTTCGAGGCCGGGATTCAACCGACCGAGAGCGAAATCGCCGCGCGATTCGAGGCCAACAAGGAAAGGTACCGCCTGCCCGAGCGCCGCGTTCTCTCATACCTCCTCGTCGACCCTGTCGAAATGCGCGCCAAGGTGCTGCCCACCGGGACGGAGATTGAGAGCTATTACCGCGCGAACGAAGCGGAGTTCAAAACCCCCGCCCAAGTCTGTGCCCGACACGTCCTCGTGAAGGTCAAGCAGAACGCGGCCGCCACCGAAGGTCACGAGGACGGCGCCGCCCGGGCCATGATTGACGCCGCCCTGGCGCGGCTCAAGAAGGGAGAAGCCTTCGAGAAGGTGGCGAAGGAGGCTTCAGAAGACAGCTCGGCGCCGAATGGCGGAAGCCTCGGCTGCTTCGGCCGCGAACAGATGGTGAAGGAGTTCTCGGATGTGGCGTTTGCCCTGGCACCCGGAGCCATGTCCGATGTTGTGAAGAGCGCCTTCGGCTACCACGTCATCAAAGTGGACACCGCGTTGCCCGCAAACACGGTTCCGCTTGAACAGGCGCGGAAGCGCATCGAAACCCAACTCCAGGACACCAAGTCACGGGAGCTTGCGGCACAGAAGGCAGACACCATCGCGGCCGCCGTGAAAGGCAGTCAGAGCCTTGAACAAATTGCGACAGCACAGGGACTTACGGTCAAGAAGAGCGAGCCGATCCAGCTCGGAAAGGGCGGCGGAGTGCTGACCAACCCGTATCTCCTTTCGAGTGCTTTTGAACTGAAGGCGAAGGAGACATCCAAGGATGGTTTCCCCGCGGGCGCCGGTGCTGCGTTTATTCGCGTCGAGGAGATCCTCGAGCCCAAAATTCCGACCCTCGCCGAGGTCAAAGAGGATGTTCGACTGGACCTTATTCGCCACCTGGCCAGGGAGAAGGCTCGAGAAGCAGCGAAAGCCCTCGCGGCCGACGCCTCGCGCACCGATCTTGCCAAGGCCGCGGCGCGCGCCAAGGCGACTCGCGTGGAGAGCAAGGGTCTTGTGGGTCGCGGCCAGGCATTCTCTGAAGTCCCGCAAAACTCCGTCCTCGAAGACCAGGCTTTCGCCCTGCCGGAAAAGCAGATCTCCGGGCCCCTCGACACGCCGAGCGGTGTCGCGATTGTCCGCGTGATCGAAAAGAAAGTCTCCGACGAATCGGCGCTCGTTCAGCAGCGGGAGTCGATTCGCGCGAACCTGACCGCCGCCCAAAAGGATCGCCTCTACTCGAGCTACCTTCAGACCCTCACGGAGCGCTACCCCATCACGCGAAACGCTGAGGCGCTCGCGAGCACTCGCTAGTTTTTCTCGAACACACAAGGAACCGCTCTTGGACTATCGCGCTGCGGGCGTCGACATAGCGGCGGCCGACGAGGCAAAGGACCGCATCAAGCGGCTGCTGTCGAAGTCGAAGTCGGCATCGGTGCTCTCGGAAATCGGATCGTTCGGGGGCGTGTTTCGACCCGACTTTTCGGGGCTTAGGGAGCCCGTACTGGTGTCTTCAACCGACGGCGTCGGCACGAAGATCCGAGTGGCTCGGGACTGCGGCATCCACGACACCGTGGGCTACGACCTCGTGGCCCACTGCGTGAACGACATCCTCGTCCAGGGGGCGAGGCCCCTCTTCTTCCTCGACTACATCGCCATGGGACGCATGGACCCGTCGCGCGTGGAGTCGATCGTGAGCGGGATCAACCGGGCGTGTGAAGAGTTTGGCTGTCCTCTGATTGGTGGCGAGACGGCGGAGATGCCCGGCACCTACGCCGAGGACGACTACGACCTCGCGGGCTTCATTGTCGGGGTGATGGACCGGCAAAACGTCCTGCCCCGAGCCGACGTGAAGGCCGGCGACCTGCTTCTGGGACTGCCCTCGGTGGGTTTGCAGACGAACGGTTTTTCCCTCGCCCGCAAGGTGCTGCTCGAAAAGATGGGACTCACCGTCAACGATCGTCACAAAGGACTCCCGGGCACCGTGGGCGAGGCGCTGCTTGCTCCGCACCTGAGTTACTTCAAGGCCGTCTCGCCGGAGCTGGAGCGGAACCGGATCAAGGCCCTCGTCCACATCACCGGTGGAGGATTTCAAGGGAACATCCCGCGAGTTCTTCCAGGCGGTGTCGGCGCCAAAGTTCAGACGAACGCATGGCCCATCCTGCCCGTCTTCAAACTGATCGCCGAGAACGGTCCGGTTGAGCGCGGCGAGATGTTCCGCACCTTCAACATGGGAATCGGAATGATTCTCGTGGTCGCCGCGGAAGCGGCGAACGAGGTCGAAGCGTCGCTCCGCTCGCGCGGCGAGTCGTGCTACCGCATCGGCGAGCTTGTCGCGGGCGAGGGCGTCGCTCTCGTGTGAAGCGCGTCGCGGTCTTTGCAAGCGGACGCGGGAGCAATCTCGGCGCCCTCATCGCCGCGCAGTCGAGGCTCACCTCCTATCGGGTTGCCCTCGTGGTCTCGAACGTCCCATCGAGCGGCGCCTTGACCTTGGCCGCCGCGGCGGGGATCGAGACCCTTTTGATTCCAAGTCGCGGGGTCGACCGAGGAGCGCATGAGCGAGCCGTTCTGGCGGCTCTCCAGGCCCGCTCGATCGATCTGATTTGCCTCGCCGGCTATATGCGAGTCCTTGGCCCGGAGTTCATCGCTCGCTTTGAGGGACCGATTCTCAATATCCATCCCTCCCTCCTCCCCTCCTTTCCCGGGATGCACGCCCAGCGTCAAGCCCTCGAAGCCGGGGTCAAGTGGACCGGAGCGACCGTGCATTTCGTTGATTCCGGGCTGGATAGCGGCCCCATCCTCCTGCAGGAGCCGGTGCGGGTGGACCCCAATGACGACGAACCTTCCCTGTCCGCGCGAGTTCTGGAACTTGAGCACCGTCTCTTTCCCGCGGCGGTTGACCTGGTCGCGCGCAACAATTACCAGATCCACGGCAAAAGAGTCTTCCCGGGCCCAAGCCCCACCCGATAGGTATCGGGCCCCGGGGCCTACTATCGATTGCGTGGTGTAAGGGAAACCCGGCACTGATTTGCGCGTCTTCGTGGGTCCTTTTGAAGAAAAATCCCACAAAGGCTTGACTCACCCTATCCGTTTTCGATATTCTGGCTGAGTCCCCAAACGGCGGACGGTTCTTTGAAAACTAGACAAGTACACGCAATTTTTTGAGTTTCAAAAGCGTTTTTAGCCTTGAAGACAAAAGGAGCTCGTAAGAGCTTTTTGACTCTCGGTTGACCAGACGAGAGTCACTCACAGTTTTAACTGGAGAGTTTGATCCTGGCTCAGAATCAACGCTGGCGGCGTGCCTAACACATGCAAGTTGAGCGCTTGAGGGGGCAACCCCAAGAGAGCAGCGAACGGGTGAGTAACGCGTGGGTGATCTTCCTTCGAGTGGGGAACAACATCGGGAAACTGGTGCTAATTCCGCATAATATCCTGGGGCTACGAGCCTCAGGATCAAAGCCGGGGACCGCAAGGCCTGGCGCTTGAAGATGAGCCCGCGTCCGATTAGCTAGTTGGCGGGGTAATGGCCCACCAAGGCTTCGATCGGTAGCCGGCCTGAGAGGGCGGACGGCCACACTGGAACTGAGACACGGTCCAGACTCCTACGGGAGGCAGCAGTGGGGAATTTTTCGCAATGGGCGCAAGCCTGACGAAGCAACGCCGCGTGGAGGATGAAGGTCTTCGGATTGTAAACTCCTGTCGACCGGGACGAATGCACCCGACCTAATACGTCGAAGTGTTGACGGTACCGGTGGAGGAAGCCACGGCTAACTCTGTGCCAGCAGCCGCGGTAATACAGAGGTGGCAAGCGTTGTTCGGAATTACTGGGCGTAAAGGGCGCGTA
>JAYUUU010000476.1:0-2311 GCA_043754395.1 Vicinamibacteria bacterium | reverse complement strand
AGGCCTCACCGTCATCGGCCTGGTTCTGCTCCTCTTCTACCTCGACTGGCGTCTCGCGCTCATAGCCCTAGTGCTGATGCCGCTCGCCTTCACGCCCCTCATCAAGTTTGGACGACGGCTTCGGCAGTCGAACGAGAGTTCGATGCGCCGGTGGAAGGACATCGCGAACATCCTCCAGGAGACCTTCTCGGGCTTCCGGGTGGTGAAGGCGTTCGGGATGGAGGCGTTCGAGAAAGCGCGGTTTGAGAAAGCGCTCGAGCGTCTCCAGGGTGTGACCATGCGGATGACCCGGACCACCGCTTTCCTGCCGCCCTTGATGGAGGCGGTGGGTGGCCTTTCCGTGGTGTTCGTGCTCGGCTACGGACAGTGGGCCATCTCAAAGCACCACATGACGACCGGCTCGTTCACCTCGTTCCTGGCCGGCCTCTTTGCCCTTTACACGCCGATCAAACGATTGTCGAAAGTGAACGCGGCGCTTCAAGGCGCGCTCGCCGTGGGAGAACGCGCGTTCGCGCTGCTGGACACGCACTTCGAAATCAAGAATTCCCCAAACGCGACTCCCCTCGCCCCGTTCAAGGACGTGGTCGAGTACCACAATGTCTCGTTCCAGTACGAGAAGGACTCGGGCCCCGTGCTCGCGGGAGCGTCGCTTAGGGCCCGACGGGGCGAGATCGTGGCCATCGTCGGAATGAGCGGCTCGGGCAAGACCTCGCTCCTTAATCTGCTTCCCCGGTTCTACAACGTGAGCGCAGGTTCGATCACGGTCGACGGCGTCGATATTCGCGACGTCACGATCGAGAGCCTGCGCCGCCAGATCGGTCTCGTGAAGCAGGAGACCATCCTCTTCAACGACACCGTCCGCGCGAACATTGCTTATGGACTCTCGAACGTCGAGGGCTCGCAGGTCGAAAGCGCCGCTCGCGCCGCCTTCGCCCACGACTTCATCCTCGATCTGCCGCGCCGGTACGACACGGTCATCGGCGAGAAGGGTTCGAGGCTCTCGGGCGGCCAGAAACAGCGCATCGCCATCGCACGCGCGATCCTCAAGGACCCCCCGATCCTGATTCTCGATGAAGCGACGTCCGCCCTTGACACCGAATCGGAGAGCCTGGTCCAGCAGGCCCTCTTCAACCTTATGAAAGGCCGGACCACGCTGGTAGTCGCGCATCGTCTTGCCACGGTTCGGCGGGCCGACCGGATTCTCGTGCTCGAGAAGGGTGAGATCCGCGAAGAGGGCACCCACGACGAATTGCTCGCGCGAAACGGCATCTACGCGCGTCTCCATGACCTTCAGTTCCGGGCGGACCCGGCGGTATGAGCGAACCCCTTCTGATCATCATCGCGGCGCCTTCCGGAGGAGGGAAGTCGACCGTTTTGAAGAGGGTGTTCGCCGAGGTGCCGGATCTTCTCTTTTCGATCTCGCACACCACCCGCGCTCCGCGGAAGGGCGAACAGGATGGCCGCGAGTATTTCTTCGTCGACGAAACCACCATGCGGCGGCTCGTCGCGGAGGGCGCGTTCCTCGAATGGGCGGAGGTCCACGGGCGGGTCTACGGGACGTCCCGCGCCGAGCTCGACCGGGCCCGCAAGCTGGGCAAAGACCTGGTTTTGGACATCGACGTCCAGGGGGCGGCTCAGATCATGAAGGCGCACCCTCGGACCGTCTCAATCTTCCTCAAGCCCCCGTCGGAGGAGATTTTGAGGGAAAGGCTGCGTGCGCGGGGCTCTGAATCCGAAGAGTCGCTCGCCATCCGCCTGCGGAACGCCCGGGGCGAGATCGAGCGGGCCCCCGAGTTCCAGCACGTGGTCGTGAACGACCGGCTCGACGACGCGGTGGCCGCGGTCAAGAGCTTTATAGAAGAGGCTCGGCTCGCCCGGAGGGAGCGGGAGTCCCTCGCCCCGAAGTAACCCCAAAACGGCTCCACCCGTTATACTTCGCCGCGAATATGGGCGGGCTCACCCTGCGACTTCCCGGACAGGGTTCCCCGAACGAAAGAATCAATTGCCCCCAAAGACCTCAGTCCCAACGTCCTTTATCAACGACAGGCCAATGAAGCATCTCATCCTCCCCAAAGAAATCGACAGCAAGTTCCGCTTCATCATCGTGGCCGCCCAGCGCGCGAAGCAGCTTCAGGCGGGGGCCAAGCCCCGCGTTCTCACCACCAGCTACAAGCCCACGCGCGTGGCCATCGAAGAAGTTCTCGCGGGCGCCGTCTCCTGGGAGATGAAGGCCGAAGTTCCTCGCGTCACGAACATCGACTAAGTCGTTGGCCAGCGTTCTTCTCGGTGTCACCGGTGGAATCGCGGCCTA
>JAYUUU010000475.1:0-8181 GCA_043754395.1 Vicinamibacteria bacterium | reverse complement strand
GATCGCCGAGAGACTCGGCAACTTCCGCCTCGAAATAGACGAACAGGATGTTGGTTTCGGGTTCGATCACCGAAGCCCCGGGGGCGGAGGCGGCGATCGCGGCGAGGCGCTTTGCTTTCTCGTGATCCTCCGCCAGGCGCGCCACCATCGTCTCCACCGCGATGAGGCCGGCCGCGGCCAGATGTCCGATCTGCCGCATGCCTCCGCCGAACTGTTTGCGCACGCGCCGCGCTCGCTCGATGGCCTCTCGGCTGGCGCAAAGGATGGAGCCTACGGGAGCGCACAGCCCCTTGGACAGCGTGACCATCGCGGAGTCGGCACCCTTCACAAGTTCTGCCATAGGGGTTCCAAGAGAGATGGCCGCGTTCCACAGCCGCGCGCCGTCCACGTGAACCTTAAGGCCGGTCGCGTGGGCGGCTGCGATGCTCGCCTGCATGTCGGCAGCGCTCGCGACCGTCCCTCCCGCGAGGTTATGGGTGTTCTCGAGAACGAGGAGGGTGATCTCGGACCGGTAGTACGAGCGGGGTCGCGTCTGAGCGGCCACGTTCTGCGCGGTCACATGGCCCCGCGGCGTCACCACTGTCCGCGGAATCACTCCCGAGAGTGCCGCCATCCCCGAGAGTTCGTAGTCGACCACGTGTGAATGGGCGTCACACAACACCTCGTCCCCCGGCCGGGTCCAAAGGCGGATCGCGACTTCGTTCGCCATGACGCCCGTGGGCATGAAGAGGGCCGCATCGAGTCCAAGCATCGTGGCCACGCGCTGTTCGAGCTTTTGCACCGTGGGGTCCTCCTCGAACACGTCGTCGCCCACCTCCGCTTCGGCCATGGCCTTGCGCATGGCGTCGGTGGGCCGAGTGACAGTGTCCGACCGAAGATCGATGATTCGGTTCATGGGAGGGCACGCTATGCGCCCATGTGTCCGCGGGTCAAACGACTAAGCTTTGGCCCTTGATGAAACGCGACCCTCAGGCGCTTCAGGCTCGCGAGCACGACCTCCTCATCATCGGCGGTGGTATCGCGGGCGCCTGGGTGGCCTGGGAGGCTGCGTCTCGCGGCATCAGCGCAGCCCTCATCGAGCTCGATGACTTCGGACAGGGCACGAGCTGGTCGTCCCTCAAAACCGCCCACGGTGGCCTGAGGCACCTGCAGCGGCTCGACATTCCCGGCTTTCGGGAGTCGGTTCGAGAGCGTCGAGCCCTTTTGCGCGTGGCGCCTGCGATCGTCCGGCCCCTGAGCTTCGCAATCGCCGCTTCAGGAGTGGCCGACCCGCTCAAGTACTTCCTCGGTGGCCTCGCAAACGACATCCTCTCGTTCGACCGCAACGAGGGGCTGCGGGCGGACCGTTTCATCGGCCCTTCGCGAATCAGCAGAGGCGAAGCACTTGTCTCGGCCGGGGTGCATGGATTCGCCCCGGGTCGCGTCTTCCTCTGGCAGGACGCACAAATCACCCACACCGAGCGGCTCCTCATGGCGCTGCTTCATGAGGCCGCGGATGCAGGGGCCGTTGTCATCAATCGAAGCCGGATCGAGTCCTGCGAGCGCAACGCCAAGGGGTTCGAGTTCAAAGCGAGAGATCTCGTGGACGGGAACGGTTTCTCCATAAGGGCGCGGACTGTGGTGAACGCCTCCGGGGCGGGTCTCGAGGAGGTCGCGCGTCTCATCGGTGAAACCTGCGGTTCGCCCTCCCTGATCCGAGGCGTCAACGTCGTCCTCGGCGGCGATCTCACGCCGTCTATGGCCCTTGGGGCCCGAGACCGCGATCGTTTCCTCTTCCTTGTCCCCTGGCTCGGGCACACGATCCTTGGCACGGCCTACGACGATGGCCAACGGGATGTGGCGGATCTCGTTCGAAACCTCCTTGAGGGCGGCCGCCGGGCTTTTCCCTGGGCCAGGCTGGATGAGGGGGACATCAAGGCGATTCACGCGGGGCACGTGCCCGGCGCTCCAAACGGTGAACCCATTTACAGGTCGAAGCTCATCGGCCACAAAGACCCGCGGATCCTGTCGATTCTGACCGCCAAATACACGACCGCCCGGGCCACGGCGGAGTCTGTGCTCACGCGTCTGGCTCCGTCGTTCTCGAGGCCACCGAGACCCTCGGTCTCGGCTCGCCAGGAACTGAGGAAAGCAACCCCTCTGGTGGGTTCTCTTTCCGATCGAATGGAGCGGGTGAGGGCCGAGGAAATGGCGCTTAGCGACGGCGATGCCTTGCGCGGCCGGCTCATCGAGGGAGCCTTCGGGGAGCGTCTCCCGTAACCAGGCGGTGGGGACGCTAAGATCGGCCACTCGTCCCCCCAAGAACCATGTCCTCGGTCGACCCTTTCTCTCTCTCTTCCACGTTCTATGACGTGCTGGGTTCGGTCGCCCAGAATCTCTCGGCGGACCGGGACGAGGGGGATAATCTCACCCGCTGCCTGAAGGCCCTTGTGGAGTCATCCCGTGCGTCTCAGGGCGTGGGCCTGTTGCAGGGGAGCGCGGGCCTAACCGCGGTGGCGGAGTACGGAACTCTCGACGAAAACACCCGCCTCGCTCACTTCACTCTCGCCCGTCTCTGCCTCGAAACCGGGCAGGCCGTGGCGGAAGGAAACGACGACGCGTGGCTTGCGGCAACCCCGCTCATGGGTCTTGAAGAGACGTTCGGCGTGCTCGCCTTCACGGTTGCCGAAGCCACGAGACCGCCGCAGCCGTTTCTCTCCGCGCTGGGTCGCCTGATTGGTTCCGGCCTCGACGCCAGCCGCCGCTATGCCGAGATGCGCTCCGCGGCCCATCGCCTCGAGCGGCTCAATCGCCTGACCACAGCACTCACCTCGGGCGGCGATCTCGCCTCGGTTGTCGCACCCTTCGCTCAGGAGATGCGGGGTCTTTTCGATTTCGACCGGCTGGCCTGCGGCTTCGTCAACGAGGGCGGCGACTACGTCGAGCTCGTGACATTCCCCGAGGAAGAGAGTTGGGGCATGGGATCCGTGGTTCCCCTCGTCGGAAGCGGCCTCGGCCACGCCATCCTCGAAGGGAAACCCGTCCTCCAGAAGGACATCCTCCACTCGCACCGTTTCATCGAGGATATGAAACTCCTGGAAGACGGCATCAGGTCTTATGTGGTGCTTCCCCTGGTCGCAAGAGGCAAGGCGCTTGGCGTGGTAGCCCTCGCTTCCAAGCAGGCAGACGCCTTCGAGACCGAAACCCTGCTCCGCCTGCAGCCCCTGATCTCGCATCTGGCACTTGCATTCGACAACGTTCACCTGATGCAGCGGATGCGCGACCTTTCGATCACCGACGAGGTCACCCCGCTCTTCAACCACCGCTTCTTCCACCAGATGCTGGAGCGCGAACTCAAGTTCTCCGACCGTTACAAGAGCCAGGTTTCGATCGCGTTCATCGACCTCGACCACTTCAAGCCGATCAACGACGTGCACGGCCATCTGCGGGGGTCCCATGCGCTGCGCGAAGTCGGTTTCCTTTTGCGCACCGCGGTTCGCGAGACCGACTATCCGGCGCGCTACGGCGGCGACGAGTTCGTGATCATCCTGCCCCAGACCGACGCAGCAGGCGCCAAGCTTCTCGGCGAGAAGTTCCGGGAGCTGATCGAGGGGCACACCTTCCTGCAGGAAGAAGGCATCAACGCGAAGATCGGCGCTTCGATCGGTCTTGCCACTTATCCGGACGAGGCTCGCACGAAGCCCGATCTGATCCGCCTCGCCGACAAACGCATGTACGAAGACAAGGCCGAACGCAAAAGCGGGCGATGACATGCCCGCGCACCAGGCGCGCGCCTTAGTTCCCGGCGAGACCGGCGAGTTCGTCGCCCTTGAGGCGGAACATAGTCCACTCGTCGAGGGACACCGCGCCAATCGACTTGTAGAAGCCGATCGCCGATTCGTTCCAATCGAGGACCGACCATTCGAGCCGTCCACAATTGCGCTCCTTCGCAAGCTTGGCGAGATGCTGAAGCAGCGCCCGGCCGACACCCTTGCCCCTGAACTCGGGTTTCACGAAGAGGTCCTCGAGGTAGAGGCCGGGCCGACCTAGAAACGTCGAGAAGTTGTGGAAGAAAAGGGCGAAACCCGCAGGTTCGCCCTGGAACCGCGCGATGACGCACTCCGCGTAGGTCCTCGGGCCGAAGAGTGATTGCCGCAGTCCCTCCTCGGTCGCGACCACCGCATCGGCCAGCTTCTCGTACTCGGCGAGAGCCTTGATGAAGGTGAGGATGAGCGGGAGATCCGGTTCGGTCGCCATGCTCAGAGATAGATCTTTCGTGTCGCTCATGCGGTTCTCCTTGTGGCCACCATCAGCAAACGATAGCCGTCGTTGCGCGGGAGCAACGCGTCGAGCCTCGAGAAACCCCAGACAAATGGGAACACCAGGCTGTACGCCTTGAACATCTTCGCGTGGCGGTTCAAATCTCCTCCTGTCACCACCACGCCCTTCTTCGAACCCTTCTTGCCGAGCGATTCGAGGCCCCACTGCATGGCCGTATCGACCGTCTCGGAGAAGGCCTTCGTGTAGGTCTTCGACTCACCGACCACGAACGAGACATTGAGCAGGGCCGCGAGCGATTCGCGCGTGTAGCCCGGCCGGAGGTGGCCGTGTTTCTCATCGGTCTGCCCGAGGCCGAGCCGCAGACGACGCAAGGCGGTCTCGCGGGCATGGGGTGTGTTGACGATGAGTCGTCCTCCGGGCTTCAACACCCGCGCGACCTCGGCCAGGAACGCCGCCTCGTTCGCCACGTGCTCGATCATGTCGGCGATCACCACGAGATCGAACTCGGCGTCCGCGAAGGGAAGCCGGTCTTCCCAGACGAGGTGGACGTCGGTTTCGACCAGGCTTCGGATCGCCTCGACGGTTTCGGGTGTGAGGTCACCCGAGGCCCACGTACCCCCTTGCCGGCGAAGGAGGAGGCTCACCACACCGTTGTCGGATCCGAGGTCGAGACACCGTTTCCCCTTCACATCACCCAGCACGGACAGAAGTGCTTCAACCTTGTCCCGCTTGAGCGGTGACTTGCGGAAGAGACGCAGGGCCCAGGGCTCAGACACGATCGAACCTCACGATCACGGGCGAGCCAAACAGGGCCCGCAGGCCCACCATGGTTGCGATCCCTTCGAGACCGCGGGAGAGGAGCGGTGACTTGAGACCGCGGTGCAGGGCCATGGGCCAGAAGAACTGAGGGCGGCGCGCCCGCCGCTCGAAACCGTGCTGGCGGAAGAGGACTGAGATGTCGGCATCGCGGTGAACCAGGAACGGCCGAGTGTTGTGTTCGACCTGCTTCTTCGCGGCGAAGAGAAGTTCCGCGGCGGCGTTGAAACTTCGCGTGGTCGCATAGTCCACGATGACCGCCACGCGAGCCGTGCGGGTGAGGCCCGCGACGAGGCCTTGAAGATCGCGGGCATGGGCGAAGAGTCTGAAGCTCAAGACCACATCGTAGCCGCGCGGATCCCCGGGCGGGTTCCGGAGGTCGCCGCTGAGCAGGCTCACGGAACCCTTGTCCAACGCGGGCTGGAGCATGGGGGCGATGGCCCGAGGTGAGCTCGTCAAGACACTCACGCGATGGCCCCGTTCGGTGAGGGATGGCGCCATCTGGCCGTGTCCGCCGCCGACGTCGAGCACGCTCGCCCCGGGCAGGTCGCGGAGAAGGTCGCGGGTGATCTCCCTCTGGACCCCGAGCATCCATTCCCCGACCGGCGTTTCGAAACGCTTCGCGTAGTCTCGGGATGCGGTTTCGACGTCGGCGTCTTCGAGGGGCTGTGTCACGGCTGAAATTCGATCACGGTTTGGAGGGAAGGCTCGTGGGCGTCGGTTGGGCCGAAGGCTCCGTCGTGGGTTCGGGCGGAGGCGTTGGCGTTGGTGTCGGCGTTGGCGAGTCTTCCTCCCTCGGCTCGGGCTCGTCCTCATCGATCACGATCTTCTCGGGTTCGTTCCCCATGTCGCGGATATCGCGCCGCAGATATCCAGCCCATCGCATCTGTCTAAGAACCTTCCGGGTCGCTCGGGCGTGCAGCCCCGGATTGATCCGTGGATTGATTCGCCGTGGAGAAGGGATCATGGCGGCAAGGCCCGCGGCCTGGTCGGCATCGAGGGAAGCGCAGCTCGTGCGGTAATACCGGCGCGCCGCCGCCTCGCAGCCATACACACCGTCGCCCCATTCGATGACGTTCAGGTAGATCTCGATGATCCGTTTCTTGGTGAGATCCTGCTCCATCCAATAAACGACCATGGCCTCTCGGGCTTTCCGGATCAGGCTCTTGCGGGTGGTGAAGAACAGATTCTTCGCGAGCTGCTGGGTGATCGTGCTGCCGCCGCGGGCATAGCGGCCCTTTTCGATGTTGGTCTCGATCGATTCGACGACCGCGTCCCAGTCGATGCCCTCGTGTCCGAAGAAATTCGGATCTTCGGCGGAGAGGACCGCGTGGATGAGGTGCTTCGAGATCGAGCGCAGGGGCACAGTGGTCTGGAGTCGCCGCGGCTTGTGGCCGGCCTCGCGGGCCTCGCCGTCCCTTTGCCGCATGACCGAGGTCTCCTCCGGCAACGTCCGTGCGAGCTCGCGCACGGCGGAGCGAGACGGCAGCCCCAGGAGAATCCAGGCGGTCAGCAGGACCGCCCCGATAAGGGAAATCAGCGACCCTCTCTTGATGATTTGCAGGAAACGTCTCAGAAAAGCTCCAGGTTCTCGTGGCCCCGGATTCGCGGGCGACCCCGTTGATACACTAAAAGGTCACGAATGCTGCAAGAAGCGCTTAGAAACAGATACGAACTGGTGATCGGCCTCGAAGTCCATTGCCAGATGAAGACGCGAACGAAACTCTTCTGCTCGTGCCCCAATAATTTCGGCGACCCGCCCAATACGAACGTCTGTCCCGTTTGCCTGGGGCTGCCGGGGGCCTTGCCGGTCATCAGCCGCGAGGCCGTCACTCTGGCGGTGCGCGCCGCCCTCGCCACGAACTGCGAAGTCCACGAGACGTCGATTTTCTCCCGGAAGAACTACTTCTACCCAGACCTCCCCAAGGGCTACCAGATCTCCCAGTACGACCGGCCTTACGCCACGGACGGGAAGGTCGAGGCCCTCGAAGCGGATGGGACGAGCAAGACCGTCCGTCTCGAGCGAATCCACATGGAGGAGGACGCGGGCAAACTCCTCCATGAAGGGTACCCATGGTCGAAAGACCAGAGTGGCGTCGACTTGAACCGAAGTGGCTCGCCGCTGATTGAGATTGTGAGCCGGCCGGACATGCGCTCGGCGTCTGCGGCTCACGCTTACCTGACCGCACTGAAGGCGATTCTGGTTTATGCGGGAGTCTCCGACTGCAACATGGAGGAGGGTTCGCTGCGCTGCGACGCGAACGTTTCGGTGCGGCCGCGGGGTGCGGCCGAACTCGGAACGCGCGCCGAGATCAAAAACCTCAACTCCTTCAGGAATGTGTCGCGCGCCATCGAATACGAGTACGAGCGTCAGGTGGGCCTCGTCGAGGCCGGCCACAAGGTGGTCCAGGAGACGCGTCTGTATCGAGCGGACAAAGACGAGACCGCGTCCATGCGGTCGAAGGAAGACGCCCACGACTATCGCTACTTCCCGGAGCCGGATCTTCCGCCCCTCGTGATCTCCGCCTCCTGGCGCTCCGACACTCTCAAGTCTCTCCCCGAACTTCCCTCCGCGAAGCGCGCCCGCTTCGTGAGTGCCTACGGCATTCCTCACTATGACGCTGCGGTCCTGACCCTCACCCAGGAGGTGGCGGACTTCTTCGAGGAGGTCGCGAAAGGGTGCGGCAACGGGAAGGCCGCGTCGAACTGGGTCATGACCGAGGTCATGCGGGAGATGAAGGGCCGGGACGAGGGAGAGGGAGACGTCTCTTACGCGAACTGGCCGATCAAACCCGCCTCTCTTGCGGAACTCATTCGCATGATCGACAGCGGCGCCATCAACGGCAAGACCGCGAAAGACGTGTTCGCGCGCATGTGGACATCGGGCGAATCTCCCGCTGCCATTGTCGAACGCGAGGGTCTCTCTCAAGTATCCGACACTGGCGCCATCGACGCGGCGATTGCGGAAGTCATCGCGGCCTCCGCCGATCAGGTGGCGACCTACAAGAAAGGCCGCACCAACACCATCGGTTGGTTCGTGGGCCAGGTGATGAAGAAGACCGGCGGCCGCGCGAATCCGAAGATCGTCAACGATCTCGTGAAGGC
>JAYUUU010000474.1:0-2124 GCA_043754395.1 Vicinamibacteria bacterium | reverse complement strand
CTTCCTTCCTGAAGGGACTTGTCCATCGACTCGGCCCAGCCGATGGTGCGGTAGAGACCGATCTTCTTCGCGAGCTCGGGCGCGAAGGACTCGGGTTTGCTGATCGCGGTTGGCGGATCACGCGGGTCCATGTTCGCGGGGTGGGCATAGATCTGCAGTTCAGTATCCGCCCGCTGAATGAAGAACTGGGTCATCGCGTGGAGCTTGATGAACATGTTGACCTTGAACGTGAGGGGCACCCAACCGCTCCACTCGCCTTGCTTCAGCGAGAGCTTCGTTCCCTGAACCTCAAGATCGACTTTCCCCGAGTTCTCGACCCACTTGACGTCGATCGGAATGTTGACGTCCTTGATGTCCTTGAGTGCTACGAGGCGCGCTTGATCCTTTTCGGGAAGCGGTCCACGCTTCTGTCTCTCTCGAAGCGCTGCCTCCTCCTGCTTCAAGACCGGGCTCTCCGGGCCGCGCAGGAACGTCTTCGAGACGCCACCATCGAACAGGAGGCGCTTCAAGTAGCCCCCGAACTCCGGGCTGCCCTCCTCAAAGGAGGAGAGATCGGTGGACCAGTAGTAGAAGGTGCCCACCGTTCCCCTCAGGTCGGGGACGGGAAGGCCGGAGAGCAGTTCGCCATGCTCGATTTCCTCCGGCGGGAAGGTGACCGGCACTGTGAGGACCTTGCTCCTCACACCGTCGAGCCCCGCCGTAACCCAGAAGGACGTGCCGCCACGGGTAGACAGAGGAATCGGTCGGGCGGTCGGAATGGTTCCCCATAGAAGCTTCAGAGGATGGGTCGTGCGATCGACCATGGCGAGGTCGGGCATGTAGGTCTCGAGATCACGGACCAGGAAGTCGTAGATGTTGTGCTTGCCTGGGTTCACGCCGGTCGCGAACGACGCCCAGGCGACGGGAGACTCAGACGGCTGCGTGGTTCCAAGCGTGCGATACGTGCCGGAGTTCGCGAGCTTCTGAAGGTTCGGGAGTTTTCCCTCAGCCATGAACTTGCTGGTGAGCGTGGGGTCCATGCCGTCGAAACCGATCACGAAGACGCGCTCGGTGGTTTTTCGGAGCGGCTTCGTCGTTTTGGGCGACGAACAGGCGGAAGACAGTGCAAGCACGACGCTGAACGCGAGGGCCGCGACGAAGCGGCTCTTTTGTCGAAGAGAACTCATAGCCGCGGAGTCTAAGGGGGCCATGAGAACGGCCGTGAGCGTTGAGGACTCAGGCTTCCTTGAGCGCCGAGGCAAGATCCGAAAGGCCCTTCTTGCCGTCGGCGTAGAACATGAGTGTGTTGGGAAGGGCGAAGAGCGGGTTCGGAATGCCGGCGAAGCCCGGCGACAGGCTGCGCTTGAGGACGATCACGGTGCGGGCCTGATCGACGTCGAGAATGGGCATGCCGGCGATGGGATTGCCTTTGGGCTCGCGCGCGATCGGGTTCACAATGTCGTTGGCGCCGATCACGATGGCGACGTCCGTCTCCTTGAACTCGGGATTGATCTCGTCCATCTCTTTCACCTGGTCGTAAGGGATGTCGGCCTCGGCGAGAAGGACGTTCATATGACCGGGCATTCGGCCCGCGACGGGGTGAATGGCGTACGTGACCTTCGTGCCGCGCGCGATGAGCCGGCTCGCGAGATCCTTGAGCGCATGCTGGCCTTGAGAAACCGCGAGGCCGTAGCCTGGGACGATGATGACGGTCTGAGCATCGGCGAGGAGCATGCCGAGCTCGTCGGCCGAAGCGGATTTCACCTTGCCGCCGTAGACATCATCGGCCTTGGCGGCCGTGGAGGCGTCCATGACTCCGAGAACCACGTTCGCCATCGACCGGTTCATGGCTTTGCACATGATCTGGGTCAGGATGATCCCGGAAGCGCCCACGAGCGAACCCGCGATGATGAGCATGGAGTTGTTGAGCACGAAGCCGGTAGCCGCGGCCGCCAGACCTGAGTAGGAGTTGAGGAGACAGATCACCACCGGCATGTCGGCGCCGCCGATGGCGACCACCAGGAGCACACCGAGAATCGACGCGATCACGGAGGCAATCCAGAACCACACTTCCCCGGGAGGGGTGAGGATCATGGGAACGATGGACAGAAGGGAGAGAGTCGCGAGGGTGAAAGCGATCGCCTG
>JAYUUU010000473.1:0-3871 GCA_043754395.1 Vicinamibacteria bacterium | reverse complement strand
GCCGCTCGTGATCTGGTTCTTGAGCATGCCGTCGGCGGCGAAAAGGTAGTAGTGGCCCCAGCCGTCGCGCTCAGACCAATGGATGAACTCCTTGCCGTTGCCGAGGGTCCAGAGCGGATTCGTTTCAATGTAGGTGTTGAGTCGCTCCTCGACAATCGTCTTCACCTCGCCGGTCGTCGTGTCCGCCACGCACACGTCGACCCGATGCAGATCGCGGCTGTTCCGCAGGAAGTACAACTTGTCCGCGGTCTCGCCAAGCCAAAGCCCTTCGGTCTTCTGCTTGTCGCGGGCCCGCGCAGTGGTCCTGGCGGTGGCGACCTGGATCGTCTGGTCCTTGAACGCGTCGGCCTTGACCGCGACGCGGGCTTTCGTCTCGCGATCGAAGATCAGCAGTTCGGCCTGGTCCACGTTCTCCTCGCCCGGCATGGCGTAGCGGTAGGTCTCGAGCTTGGGCCGCGGATTCGCGAGGGAGTTGATGACCCATAGATCCGCGACCTTGCGCAGATCCTGGCGGACGCCCGAGTATTTTGAGGAGTCCTTCGCCCACTGCAGGTTGATCGCAGGCACGCGCGGCCCATCCTTGTGTTTGGTGTCGCCCTTCTGGTCGCGGCGGAGCGTGGTCTTCGCCTGCTCGTTGAGCCTCCGGGCGAAGCTGTAGTGCTCGACGCCATCGGTGGTGATCTGGACTTCCTGAACCTTCGGATCACCGAAGTCCTTGAGCGCAAGCTTGTAGTTCTCCGCGTCCATCATGAAGAGGTTCTGGCCGCGCGCGAAGATCACGGTTTTGTCGTCGGGCGAAATCTGGGCCCAGGCGGGCTTGCGTGGCTCGGGTTCGAACTCGTGGAGGATCGAGAGCTTCTGGGTGGCGATGTCGTACTCGAAGTAGAAAGTCTTTGTGGTCTTCGTTTCCTCGGGATCGCGCTCACCCGCGTCGCCTTCCTTCTTTTCGGCCTGAGCGGCGGCGGCGTCCTTCTTCGGCTCCGCCTTCGCGGGCTTCTCCCCGGGGATCTTCGCGTCTTTGGGAACCTCGATCTCGAACTGAATGACCGAGTCGTTCTTGGCCCACTTCAACATGGGAGGCCGGGGCGGCTCGCCGCCCCCTCCATCACCGCCACCCGCACCGGCCGCACGGGCCGCACCCATCGGAAGATGCTGGGAGTCGAAGGGGACTCGGGTGAGGTTCGTCAGCATCGCGGCCATCTTCGCGTTGTCCCACAACGGCGCTTTGGTCCGCTTGAGGGGATCGACGAGCTGGAACGTCCGGCCCTGTGCGGTTTCGAAGGTGTAGAAGAAACGGTCGCTGGTCTCGGCCCACCGGGGCGTGACACTCGTATCGAAAACGAGTTTGCCGACCTTCGAGGACATCCAGCGGGACGCGAGCTCGTAGTTGGGAGCGGGCAGCGCTCGTTCCTCCCCCGACGCGGCCAGCGAGCGCACCGGAAAGAGCGCCGATGCGGCGAGAAGTGCGCCCAGACGAACGACACGCAAGGTTTTCATGAAGCCTCCAGTAGGGAACGACAGTGCGCCAATAGTGCCAGAAAAAAGGGGGCCGATTCACTCGATGCTGGTGCAGGTCAGTCGGCCGGTAACCACCAGCGCTTTCGCCTTGAAATCCTTGCCCAGGGGAATGGCGCGCCAGCGCGATTCGGGGAACGAGCAGTCGCTCGTCAGATCTTCATAGGAGAACATGACGGTGTAGTCCTCGCGCCGCTGGCCCTCGCGGTCGCAGCCAACGCAGGCCCCCGGGCGGGCCAGACTCACCTGCGGCCATCTCGGCTCATCGGTCAGGAAACGTCCGCGAGCTTCGTCGGTGCGGATCACCTTCCATCTGTCGATGGTGTACGAGCACTTGTCGTCGTAGATGGGCTCCGAACGGTACGTCGTGGTGCAACTCTGCTCCGTGGTGAAGGTTCCGTCGCCTTGATCGCGGCGAACCGGCGAGCAGGTTTCGCCGTCCGCTACCTGCCGATGTTCACGGACTTCGCTGTGACAGCTCATCCCATAAGCACCCGAGGGAACCTGGTTACGCCAGGCGCTCTCGGCGGTGGGGGTCAGCTGTTCGACATCAATAGATCGGACCCAGGCGTGCGCCTTGGCCGTGGCCGTGATGTCTCGTGTCCAGAACAGGGCGACGAGCGCCGACATGACGAGGCCCGCCACCGCCATCGGCCATTTTTTCCGGCGCGGGGGCTCTTCATCCTCAACGGCGATGCCCGAGAAGAGCCTGGGCTCGGCCGCGGGAGAGCTCCTCGCGGGAGTTTCGCGCGGCCGCGGATCAGGTGCCGGGGCGAGAGGAGTTCGAGAGTCGTCGCTGCGCAGCGGGACAGCCGCAGCGCCATCGAGGGGCGAACCGCAGTTCACGCAGAAGCCCGCGGCGGCGGAATTCGGAGTCCGGCAGGCCGGGCACTCGCGATCCACACCTACATACGTGTGACCCTCGGCCGCCACCTCCTCGCCTTCGGGCGGGAAGTATCGGCGTTTCGCATCCTGGACGGCGCCGCAATTGGGGCAGTGACGATGAGTGACACCAAGAAGCTTGAGGGTCCCGCAACTCGGGCAGTCCCACAGCATCTGGTAACGCGCCACGAGCTACAGGTCCTCTCGCATGTCGCCACTGGTTGTTCAGCCATGCGCGGGAGGCCGGGCACGCTTCGGACGTCCTTGGCGGCCCCCCGCTATGGCGACTACCTATAAATCCCGTTAAACAGGTACTTGAAGGTCCCGTGTGGTTGAGCGCGGAAGGTGATCTCCGGGCCGAAGAGCATCAGACGCCCCTGCCCGATCTTTGCTTCCGCGATCGCCACTCCGCCATCGAGGTAATGCTGGCCCCAGGCCCAGCCGCTGCGCAGAGGCGTGGCGGAAGAGAACCACGCCACGGGCGTGACGCCACGAGCGAAGGCGTTCGGCTTCAACTCGAACACCGGAGAGTTGTCGAACATCACGTCGACCGAACTCGTGACGCCCCACGCGAGCGGGTGATTGGTGTCGGTATCAGCGCGCAGGATGGAACCCGGGACGTAGTACTTGTCGCGGCTGAGATTCTTCGGGCCCGTGGCCGATCGCTCGACCAGGTGGTTTTCGACGAGGCCGAGGTGATGGCCGATCGTGGTGGACTCGCCGATCGCGAGGACCTTGCCGCCCGCTTCCACGAAGGCTTTGATCGCAGGGATACTCTTCGCCACCGAGTAGCGGCCGAGCCAGGGCGCGAATTCGCCCGCGCGTTCTGGCGAAGGCTGTCGTGAGGAGAAAAGGCCGCCCGCGGGCGCGTCGTTCTCGGGCAGGATGCCGTCGGCGAAGATGAGGACGTCGTACTTCGCGTTCAGGTTTGAGGCGTCGACAACCTGCGGATAGATCAGTTCAACCGAGGCGAACTCGAACTGTTCGAGGATCCAGCGGATCCAGCCCGCGGGCATGTTGCCGCCGTAGGTATCCGCGAGGCCGATGCGCATGGTCTTGAGGGCCCTGGTCTCGGCCGGCTTCGCCGCTGCTTTCGCGGCGACGCCCAACTCAGCGGCTGCTTTCGTCACCGCCGGTGTGACCGCAGCGCTCGCGACGACGTAGTAGCCACCGGCATCGGGGCCGCCGGTGATGCGATGAACTTCGCCACCGGCCTTGAGGGCTCGATTCACCACGACGACAGAATCATTCTGCGCGGCCGGGAGCACGAAGCCAGCACCTTCCGCGATGGTCGCGGCCGCGGGCTTCACCAGATTCGTGGGATCGATCCGCTCGAAGGGCCCCTCGAAACCGTCGAGGACGCGGTCGAACGAAGCGCCCATCTGATAGGCGAGGGTCCAGCCGGCGTTGTCATAGGGAGGAATGGGCGGGCCGCCGGGCGAGGCGAAGTCGTTGGGATGATCCTGCGGCTCGA
>JAYUUU010000472.1:0-4487 GCA_043754395.1 Vicinamibacteria bacterium | reverse complement strand
AGGCTCAAAGCCCGCGAGCCGGATGCCTACGCTCTTATCTTCAGGACTCCTTCGCTCTCCTTCGCGACCCTCGGCTTCTCATCGCTTTCCTTCACCGGTTACGCGATCAGCCTTTGGACCGCACCCTTCTTTATCCGCTACCACGGCTTCACTTTCGCGGAAATCGGGGCGATTCTGGGCCTCATTTCCGCCCTGGGCGGGGGCCTCGGTGTCGTCATGGGCGGCGTCCTCGCCGACTGGTTCAGGCGACGGATGGCCACGGGCCGGCTGGTCGTGGGCATGATGAACGCACTCCTGCCGATCCCGTTTCTGCTCCTGGCTCTCAATGCCGACGATCGAAACACCGCTCTCGTTCTCTTCACCTTCGCCCAGGTCTTCGCCGCTTTGTGGCTCCCGGCCGGCGGCTCCACGATGCAAGACCTTGTCCTGCCTCACATGCGCGCGCGGACCTCGGCGGTGTTCCTGCTCTTCGTCAACATCGCGGGCCTCGCCCTTGGTCCTTACGTCGTCGGCCGGCTGAGCGACCTGTGGGGCAGCCTTCGTCTTGCTTACATGGCCGCGACGCTTTCGAACGTGGCGGCGTTTGTCTTTTTCCTGATGGCCGCCCGCACCATCGCACGTGACGAGGAAACGAGGGAAACACGAGCGGCGGCGGCACGGGCATAAGCTGTTTGGTGTTCGTCAAAACCGAGGACAAACCATGAGACCCACCGCCACCGCCACCATCTCATTCGGAATGGTTTCCATTCCGGTGAAACTCTTCTCGGCCACCGAGGCTTCAGCCTCCATCTCCTTCAACATGCTGCACGAGAAGTGCAAGGGCCGGGTGAAGCAGCAATACATCTGCGAGCGCGACGACAATGTCGTTGTCCCACGGACCGAGATGGTGAAGGGCTACGAGTTTGCGAAGGACCAGTACGTCGTCTTCACTCCCGACGAGATCAAAAAGATGGAGGAGGAGAAGACGGGTCTGGTGGACATCGCGGAGTTCCTCGATATCAACCTTGTCGACCCGGTTTACTACGAGGGCGCTTCATACCTCGCCCCCGAAAAGGGCGGCGAAAAGGCTTATCGCCTGCTGTGCGACGCGATGAAGAAAACCGGCCGCGTCGCGGTGGCGAGGTGGGCGGCCCGCGGCAAGCAATACCTCGTGCTCCTCCGGCCGCTCAAGAACGTGATCGTGCTGCAACAGCTCCGCTATCCCGATGAAGTCCGACCGCTCGATGAAGTGCCCGTGGGCACCGCGGAATCAAAGGAAAGCGAATTGAAGCTCGCGGTCCAGCTGATCGACCAGATCACGTCCCCGGCTTTCGAACCGTCCCACTACGAAGACGAAGTCCGAAAGCGGATGCAGGCTGCCATCGATCGCAAAATCCAGGGCCAGGAGATTGCCACCGCGCCCGAACAGCCGCGCGCGCAGATCATCGACATCATGGAGGCCCTCAAAGCCTCGCTTGCCGCCAAGAAAGGCGACCTCGTCCAGTCTTGAGCTTAAGCCCGCGCCTTCTGGGCGCACTCCTCGGAACAGAAGTACGCGTCGCGGCCCTCGAAACGGCCGGCGATCGCGGACGAGCGGGCGGTGTGGATGCCGCAGATCGGATCTTTGACGAGTTCCTCGACCTGTCCGCGCGGAGGAGGAGGGGAAACGCGCCCCTGCTCTGGCGCGGGGCGGTGCCCTCGGGAAAACCCCCGGAAGAAGGAACCGAGGACGAGGCTCGCCAGCCGGAAGATGATGAGGAAAAGAATCAGCCGGAAAAGGAAGGCCAGCAGGCCGATCAGGCTCAAACCTGGACGTCCGACATCACAGGCTGAGGCCGGACCACCGCAGGACGGCCGATCCCACGGTGAAGCCGGCGCCGACCGACGTCATCAGCAGGTTGTCGCCCTTCTTGAGGCGCTTCTCTTCGAGTGCGGTGTAGATCCCCAGAGGAATCGTGGCCGCGGTGGTGTTGCCGTATTTCGAGATGTTCTTCACGACCTTGGAATCGGGAAGGCCGAGGCGCGCCTGTGCGGCGTCGATGATGCGGATGTTCGCCTGATGCGGAATGAAGAGATCGATGTCGTCGTTCGTAAGGCCCGCTTTCTCGACCGCGGCGACCGATGCTTCGGCCATCTTGCGTACCGCGTACTTGAAGACGACCTGGCCGTCCTGTCTCACGAAATGCATTCGCTTATCGATGGTCTCGTGGCTGGGCGGATGGAGGCTGCCTCCCGCGGGCATGTTCAGGTGAGAGGCCCCCGAACCATCCACCTCGTTGGTAAAGGCGATGAGACCCTCGTCCTCGGCGGTCGGTTCCAACAAAACGGCGCCGGCGCCGTCCCCGAACAGAACGCTGGTGGTCCGGTCCTGCAAATCCAGGATGGACGACATCACTTCTGCGCCGATCACGAGGACTTTCTTGTGGGCGCCGCTTTCGATGAACTGAGCCCCGACCGCGAGGGCGTACACGAAACCGGAACAGGCGGCGGATAGGTCGAAACCCCAGGCTTTCACGGCCCCGAGTTTCGTCTGAACCACGCAGGCGGTGGCCGGGAAGATCATGTCCGGGGTGACGGTGGCGACCACGATCAGGTCGATCTGGTCGGCGCCGATCCCGCGTCGCTCCAGGCATTCACGCGCGGCGGCGGTGGCAAGGTCCGAGGTGGGGACACCGGGCTCGGCGTGATGGCGGGTGACGATTCCCGTCCGGGTGCGAATCCACTCGTCGTTCGTGGCCGCGAACTGCTCGAAGTACTTGTTCTCGAGCACGCGGGGCGGCAGGAAACGGCCGATGGAGGTGATCGCGGCGCGGGTCATGGCCGGCGGAGTATATCGACCGGCCTTGGATGCACCGCCCGCAAGACCACGAGCAGCCTTGGTAGATTGGCCTCGACCGTGAGCAAAGCCCCTCTCCCCGAGCGCCTCAAAGCGCTCCCCCGCGCCCCGCTCAATGGCTCTCCCACACCAGTGGAGCGGCTCGCGAGGTTTGAGGCGGCAATAGGCTCGCCGCATCCGATCTTCGTCAAAAGGGACGACGCGATCCCCTTCGGTTTCGGTGGCAACAAGGTCCGCAAACTCGAGCTGGTGATGGCCGAGGCATTGGGTGCGGGTGCCACCACCGTGATCACTTGTGGCGGGGTTCAGTCAAACCACTGCCGCGCCACCGCGGCGGCCGCGGCGCGGCTGGGTCTTAAATGCCACCTGGTTCTCTCGGGCGCCCCACCCGAGCGAACGACCGGCAACACACGTCTCAACGAACTCTTCGGCGCCACGATCCACTTCGTGCCGGGACGGACCGACCGCGCGCCCTGCATGGCCGAACTCGAGGGCTCACTGCGAAAGGCGGGCGAGACGCCCTTCGTCGTTCCCCTCGGCGCGTCAACGCCCATGGGTGCGGCGGGTCTTGCTCTGGGACTCTTCGAGATCCTCGAACAAGGGCATCGACCAGACGTCATCGTCCACGCGTCTTCCTCTGGAGGGACACAGGCGGGACTGCTCGCGGGGGTGGTGCTCGCCGGGATCGAAACGCGAATCGTCGGTGTGAGTGCGGACGAGCCTCAGGCCTCACTTGCCGCAATTGTGGAGACGCTGGAGCGGGGCGTTCTCGATCTTGCGGGGTCGGCGGCCCTCATCCGAAGAGCCGAAGTGAACGATCGCTTCGTGGGCGAGGGCTACGGCCTTCCCACCGAAGCATCGCGGGAAGCTCAGCGGCTTCTGGCGCGAAGCGAGGCGATCGTGGTGGATCACACCTACACCGCGAAAGCTCTCGCCGGACTCATCGCCCTGGTTCGCGAAGGCAGCCTTCCCGCTACATCGTCGATCCTCTTCTGGCACACCGGCGGCCAGGTCGGAGTGCTCGCGTAGTGGGTGCTACAAAAGCGACGCCGTTCATTCTCCGGATGGCGTTTCGAAATCTCTTTCGACATCGGCGGCGAACCGCGCTCACGATCACCGCCCTCGCTTTCGGCATCGCCTTGATGGTCCTCGGCCAGGCCTGGACCGATGCGATGGAACGCGCGGTGGTGGACCCCGCGAAAAATGCGACGCTCGGCCACGTCCAGATCTACCGTGCGGATGCCGCGGACGACGAGACCGGCGATATCTCGTTCATCATGCCGCAGAACAACTATCGGCTGATCCAGAATCCGCGCGCGCTCATCGAAAAGGCCCGCACCATTGATCCCCGAATCGAATCCGGCCTGTCCAGGCTCATGGTCGGGGCGCTCCTTTCCTTCAAGGAGACCACCATGGATGGCGTCCTGATCGGCATCGATCCGAGCGCTCGCGCCGCCACCTACCCCGACCTCTCCGTGGTCCTAGGCCGGCACTTCGAGCCGGGCGAAGGTGGCGTTGTGATCAACCGAGGGGTCGCACGCAAACTCGGCATCGGCCCGGGCGACGATATGGTGGCCCTCGGCACCACGTCCGACGGCCGCATCAACGGGGTCAAGCTCCGCGTGACCGGCGTCTACACAATCAAGGGCCTTGAAGCCTACGAGTGGGGATC
>JAYUUU010000471.1:0-3298 GCA_043754395.1 Vicinamibacteria bacterium | reverse complement strand
GTGGTCATGAACATCATGCTGGTGTCGGTTACGGAGCGGATCAAGGAGATCGGCGTCCGCAAGGCGCTTGGGGCCAGGCGCAGCGACATCCAGAAACAGTTCATCGTCGAATCGGTCCTTCTCACCGGCGCCGGCGGCATCCTGGGAGTCCTTGGTGCTTCCATTTTCTCCTTCGTGGTGGGCAAGCTCATGTCCGGCATTGTGGGCGACGAGTTTTCGGCGCCCGTGCGCCTGTGGGCCGTCGCGATCGCGGTCATCTCCTCCACGATCGTGGGCCTCGTGGCCGGGATCTATCCTGCCTCCCGCGCCGCCGCCCTCGACCCCGTGGTCGCCTTGAGGAGCGAATAGCCGGATGGCCAGGAGAGGTTCGAACCGGATCGCCATCTTCGCTCTGTGGGAGTCGGTGAAGATCGGTCTGTCTTCGCTGATCGCCTACAAGATGCGCGCGTCGCTCACCATCCTCGGCGTGGTGATGGGCATCATGACCGTCACCGGCGTCTCCGCGATCATCGCCGGGCTCAACAAGAATCTCTCCTCCCAGCTCGAACAGCTCGGGTCCGCTTTCATCCTGGTGCGTCCGATGCAGCCCGGGGAAAACGTCTCCGCCGAAGAGCGACGCAGGAGACGGATGCTGACCGACGACGAGATCAAGGCGATCCGTGAACTGCCCGACGTCTCCGAAGTGAGCCCGCTCGCTTTCGTGCGCGCGGATCTCATCAAGTACAAGGAACTCCGAGTGAACGCGGCTCAGGTGTTTGGGACTACGCCTGATTACGAGGGCGTCCACAACGTCTTCGTGGAGCGGGGCCGGTTCTTCAACGAAAGCGAAACCGCACGCGCCGCCCATGTCGCGGTGATCGGCCCCGACATCGTGGACGCGGTCTTCCCCGGCCTCGACCCCGTCGGCAAAGAGCTTTCAATCGACGGCCGCAAGTTCCGGGTCGTGGGCGTGACCGAGCGTCAGGGGAAGTTCCTGTTCTTCAGCCGAGACAACGTGGTGCTCGTCCCGATCAAGAGCCTGCCCTCCGCCAACTTCATGGGGCTCGAGGGGTATGTCGCCGACGTGAAGGCGGTTTCCCCCGAGCGCGTGCTGAAGGCTGAAGAGTCGATTCGCGAGACCCTGCGCCGCAAGCGTCGTCTGCGCTTTTTCGTCCGAGACAATTTCGCGGTTTTCACTCAGGACGCCATCACCGACCTCTACAACCAGGTCACAGGCGGCATCTACATGGTCATGATCGCGATCTCGTGCATTGGCCTGGTGGTGGGCGGTGTTGGAGTCATGAACATCATGCTCGTCTCGGTGACGGAGCGAACGCGGGAGATCGGAATCCGGAAAGCTCTGGGCGCCAAGCGCCGCGACGTCCTGTGGCAGTTCCTGACCGAGGCGATGACTCTCACGGGCGTGGGTGGCATTCTGGGCATCGCGATCGGCGGAGGTCTTGCGAGTCTCATCAACGCCCTCTCGCCTTTCCCGGCTGCCTTCCAGCCGCAGTGGGTTGCGGCGGCTTTTGTGTCTTCACTCTTGGTGGGTCTTTTCTTCGGAATGTGGCCGGCCTGGAAGGCTTCGAACCTCGACCCCATCGAGGCCCTTCGGTACGAGTAGATTCATGCGGAGGAGACTCCCCTGACTGAAACGCCTGACGCCGCGACATCCGTAGCAGACTCCGGATCGTTCTTCGGAAATCTCTTCGATCTCTACTTCGAGCCGAAAGCGGCGTTCGCGAGGATCTTCACAAAGCCGCGGGTCGTCATGGCGATACTTCTGCAGACCATCCTCGGTGTGACTTTCGCGACGATCTGGCTCGACCGGATGAACCCGCGGGAGTTCATGAAGGCGCAGATGGAGCAGAACCCGAGGATTCAACAGATGCCCACCGAACAGGTGGAGCGAATCATCGACGCCCAGGCCGGCTACATGAGGACCTGGGGCCGGGTGGGACCGGTGATCGGCCCGGTCATCATCGACCTGATCATCGCCGGCCTCCTGCTTTTCATGTTCCGCTTCTTCCTCGCCGCGGACGTCTCTTTCCTCCAATCGCTCACCACCGTGGCCTGGACGTTCGCCGCCCTGGGGCTTGTTCAAACCCCGGTGATGCTCGCCGTCTTCTTCCTCAAAGGCGAGTGGAACGTTGACCCGAACCAGGTGGTGCAGGCGAATCCGACTCTGTTCTTTGAACCGGGCGACCTGCCGCGATGGCTCTTCAGCCTGCTTTCGAGCTTCGACTTGTTCTCGCTCTGGACGCTATTCCTTCTCGCTGTTGGCTATGCAGTGGCGAGCAAACGGGAACTCAGCACCGGCTTGTGGGGAGTCGGCATTCCCTGGGTGATGTTCCTTCTCGCGAAGAGCGCTTTCCTGCTGATGTTCTCGTAAGCGCCGGCCGCCGTTCCTATAACCTTGCGCGCACATGTCGCCCTTCAGTTTCTCGATGCTTGGATGGGCGCTCAACGAAGAGGCGAACATCGCGGCTTATGTGGCGCGCGCGGAGGAGTTCTTGCGCTCGATCTGCTCCGACTTCGAGCTGATCCTGATCGATGATGGCAGCACCGATGGGACCCCCGCCCTGCTCGCCGAGCTGGCGCAAAGCCGGCCCTGGCTGAGAGTGATCCGCAACGACCGTAACCGCGGCTCCGGCTACAACACGAAGCGCGCCATCTCCCTCGCCTCGAAGGACTATCTCTTCTGGCAGATGGTCGACTGGTCCTACGACTTGTCTCGGATGCACGAAGCGCTCCCATACCTTGCCCGCGTCGACATCCTCCAGGGCGTGCGGGCCGGCCGGGTGGGAAGACTGTGGAACCGGTCGGACAACACCTACAAGGGCCTCATAAGCTGGGTGAACTACACGCTGGTGCGCCGGCTCTTCAACATGGCGATTCACGATTTCCAGAACGTCACCGTTTACCCAAGAACCCTCATTCAGGCGATTCCCATCGAATCGGAGAGCGCTTTCACGAACCCCGAGTGCCTGATCAAGGCGTGGTGGAACGGTGCTTCCATCCTCGAATTCCCCGTCGCGTTCCTGCCTCGCCAGAAGGGCCGGGCCAAGGGCACCCGGGTGAAGGTCATCTTGAAGTCCATCGGCGACATTGTGGAAGCGTGGGCGAAGTGGCGCGTGGGTCAGGGACAGCCGCTCAAAGACCCCGGACCGATCTACTACTGGGAGGATTGGCTCAAAAGGACGAGGCAGGGGAGGGGAACGCTCGGATGATCACCGCGCCGATAGCTCCAGAGGCGCTCTTCTGGCTCCGGACGATCTACGGAGTTCTGCTCCTGCTCACCCTGCTTCACGCTCTGCCG
>JAYUUU010000470.1:0-6680 GCA_043754395.1 Vicinamibacteria bacterium | reverse complement strand
TCGCCACACCGGTTTTCCTTCGACTCGCCATCCGCAGCGGAATGGCGGATCGCCCGGTTGAAGGAGTTCTGTTTTTCATCGCGTTCCTGGTCAGCGCCTTCTCCCTTCTCGGCCACTTCACCGTGAACCCCAACGAAGCTCGCGTCCTCCAACTCTTCGGCGGCTATGTCGGAACGGTGAAGGAGGCGGGACTTCGGTGGGCGAACCCTTTCTATTCGAAGCGCTCCGTGATGCTGCGCGTCCGTAACTTCGAAAGCGCCAAGCTGAAGGTCAACGATCACGACGGCAATCCGATAGAGATCGGCGCAGTCGTGGTTTGGAAAGTTGTAGACACCGCCGAAGCCTGCTTCGAGGTCGACAACTACGAGCACTACGTGAATGTCCAGACGGAGGCGGCGATCCGCACGCTCGCGAGTCATTATCCCTACGACGCCCATATCGACGGTGAGTTCTCGCTCCGGGGCAGCGCCGACGAAGTCGCGACGCGCCTGCGGACGGAAATTCAGGAGCGCCTCGAGAAGGCGGGAGTGCGGGTGATCGAAGCGCGACTCACCCACCTCGCTTATGCGCCGGAGATTGCCTCCGCGATGCTGCGGCGTCAGCAGGCAGGGGCCATCATCGCGGCGCGGCAGCGCATCGTCGAGGGTGCGGTGGGAATGGTCGAAATGGCGCTCGACCTGCTTCAACGCTCTGACAAAGTAAAACTGGATGAAGAGCGAAAGGCCGCGATGGTCTCCAACCTGCTGGTGGTCCTGTGCGCCGATCGAGAGGCGCAACCCGTGGTCAACACAGGTTCAATTTACTAAGAGCGCCGCAAGGGGCGCCAGGGCGGCCCCTGCGATCGCATCACCCATGGCTGAACGAAAGTCCTTTCTGCTCCGCCTCGATGAGCGGACGTTCCTCGCTTTGAAGCGCTGGGCCGACGACGATCTGCGCAGCATCAACGGCCAGGTCGAGTTCCTGCTGCGGCGGGCCCTCGAACAGACCGGCCGTTTGAACCGCGAAAGTGGGTCATCGTCCCCGCCTGAAAAAGATGGGTCTGACGAACTGTGAAATTTGACGCAAGACACTCCAGCCCAGTAGATTACGGCCACCTGTGAAGTTCAACGACCTCGCGATCGAGTCGATCGCCTACGAGCTTCCGCCCATGGCGGTTTCCACGGAGCAATTGGTGCGCCGTCTCGACCCCGTGCTCCGCCGCTTCAAGATTCCGGTCGACGCGATGCTTCAGCTCACCGGCATCATCGAGCGTCGCTTCTGGGCGAGGGGCCATCCCATGCATCAGGCGGCCACCGATGTCGCGAAGCGAGCGATCCAGCGCGCCGGCATCACCCCCGACCAGGTCGGCATCCTGATCAGCACGTCGGTGTCGAAGGACTATCTCGAGCCCTCGATGGCGAGCCTCGTTCACGGCGACCTCGGTCTCACCCAGGAGTGCCGGAACTTCGATCTCGCCAACGCGTGCCTCGGTTTTCTGAACGGCATCGAAGTCGCGGGCCGGATGATCGAGTCGGGTGTCGCCGACTACGCGCTTCTCGTCGATGGCGAGAGTGCGGGCGACGTTGTCGAAGCCACGATCACGCGCCTGCAGGATCCGAGCACCACGCTCCGCGACTTCTGGGAAGCCTTCGCGACCCTCACTCTCGGTTCCGCCGCGGTGGCCATGGTCCTGACCAAGGGTTCCCTGTCCCAGACCACTCATCGCGTGAACGGCTGCGTATCCCTTGCCGACACCGCGAACTCGCGCCTCTGCATGGGCACCGCCGAACGCATGGTCACAGACTCCACGCGGCTTTTGAAGGCCGGCGTCGTCCTCGCGCAGAAAACCTGGGGGCTCGCATCGCACCAGCTGAACCGCTGGTCCGAACAGGGTATCGGTCACTATATCTGCCATCAGGTGGGCGCCTCCCACATGCAGGCGCTCGTGGAAGCGCTCGGCATCAACTTCGCCAAGTGCGTTTTGTCGTACCCCACGCACGGCAACGTCGGCCCGGCCGCCGTCCCCCTCACTCTCGCCCTCGCCACCGAGTCGGGCCGGGTGAAAGAGGGCGACCACGTTGCGCTCATGGGCATCGGCTCGGGACTCAACGTCACCATGATGAGCGTGACCTGGTAGTCGCCTAAGTGGCGGCTCCAGCCTGGCGCGAACTCTTCCCCTTCGAGAGCCGGACCCTCGAGGTTCCCTCGGGCCGCCTCCACTACGTCGATGAAGGCCCGGAGGTCGCGAATCCGATCCTCTGCCTTCACGGCAATCCGACCTGGTCCTTCCACTACCGGAGGCTGATCGCCGAAGCGCGTCCTTTTCATCGTGTGGTCGCGTTCGACCATATGGGTATGGGGCTCTCCGACCGTCCCACGGATTTCTCCTACACCCTCGCCGACCATGTGAAGAACGCGATCGCCCTCGTCGACGCTCTCGACCTCAAGAAGATCACGCTGGTGGTCCACGACTGGGGCGGCGCCATCGGCATGGGTTTGGCCCTGGCCCGGCCCGAGCGCATCGCGCGGATCACGCTGATGAACACCGCGGCATTCTTCATCCCCCGCCTCCCGAAACGCATCGCGATCTGCCGCATGGGTTTCCTTGGGGAGTTCATCACGCGCGGCCTGAACGGCTTCGCCCGGGCCGCGACCACCCAGACGACGTCCGTGCCACTTCACCCTGACGTTCGCGCGGGGTACCTCGCACCCTACGCATCGTGGCGGCGACGAATCGGCGTCTGGAACTTCGTGCGGGACATTCCGATGGAGCCAACGCACCGCTCACGCGCGACTCTCGCGAAGATCGACGAGAGCCTGAAGACGCTTCAGAAGCCGATCCAGATCCTGTGGGGCGAGCGCGACTGGTGTTTCACGCCCGAGTTCCGGGCCGAGTGGCAGAAGCGTTTCCCAAACGCCTATGTTCACAAGTTCGAGGACGCCTCGCACTACCTGATCGAGGACGAGCCCGACGGTGTGATCGCTCGGATTCGCGACTTCGCCTCTTGAACGTCGCGGACCTGCTCGCGGACTCGGCCCAAAAGGCTCCCGAACGCGACGCCATCATCGCCCCCGATGGCCGCAGAGGATGGACGCGAATCACCTACTCGGCTCTCGACGCAGCGGTTTCGGCTCACGCGCGGGCACTCGCCCTCGCCGGTGTTGCCCGCGGTGAGCTGACTCTGGTGATGGTACCTCCCGGGATACCGCTCATCACGCTCTTCTACGGCTTGCTTCGGTTGGGTGCGGTCCCGGTCATGATCGACCCGGGGATGGGGTTGCGCGCTTTCTTGAAGTGCGTTGAGACCACGCGTGCCAGAAGCCTCGTGGGGATTCCGAAGGCGCATGTCGCGCGCATCCTGTTCCCTCACGCCTTCGCCACCATCGAACGAAAGTTCGTGATCGGACCGACGCTCTTTGGGGCGCTCGGCCAGAGGTTGCGGCCGGTCGAGGCGACATCATCCGGGGAAGCCGTTCGCGCCGAGCTTTCGCCAGACGATCTCGCCGCCATCCTGTTCACTTCGGGCAGCACGGGCCCGGCGAAGGGCGCCCAATACTCGGTCCGGAACTTCTTCGCTCAGCGTGACGCTCTTCAATCGCTGTACAACTTTGAGCCGGGCGAAGTGGACCTCGCCGCCTTCCCTCTCTTTTCGCTCTTCGACGCCGCGTTCTGCATGACCAGCGTGATTCCCGACATCGATCCGGCCAAACCCGCGGAATGCCGGCCCGAGAAGATCGTCGAAGCCCTCCAACTTCACAAGGCCACCTCGGCCTTCGGCTCCCCCGCCATCTGGTCCCGTGTGGCGCCGTGGTGCGTCTCGAATGGCGTCAGGCTCACCGACCTGAAGCGCGTCCTCATGGCGGGGGCGCCTGTCCCGCTCAAACTCGTGCGCGCCATGCGCGGGGCGCTGCCCGAGGACGGCGACGTCCACACGCCTTACGGCGCTACCGAGTCGCTCCCCGTGGCCACGATTTCCGGGCGCGAGGTCGAGGCGGTCGGCGCCGCGATTGAGGCGGGTGCTGGAACCTGCGTCGGACGGCCCGCATCGACCATCGACCTGCGCATCATTGCGATCCGCGACGAGGCGATTGGGTCCATCGACAACGAACGGGCTCTTGGCCCCGGCGAGGTTGGCGAGATCTGCGTGCGCGGAGGGGTTGTCACGCGGGCGTACCACAATCGCAATGAGGCGACCGCCGCCTCGAAGATCGGCGACGGGGAGGCCACGTGGCATCGCATGGGAGATCTTGGCTATCTCGATACCGAGGGACGGCTCTGGTTCTGCGGTCGCAAGGCGGAAGCGGTCTTCACGTCTGAAGGCCCGATCTTCACCGACCAGATCGAGTGCCGCTTTTCGGGCGACCCTGCTTTCCCGCGCGTGGCGCTTGTAGGTGTGGGACCCAAAGGGCAGGCACGGCCCGTTCTCCTGATCGAGGGTGCTTCGGACGCGCGCCTCCTGGCCGAGGCGAAGCGGATCGGCGGCATCGACGACGTGCGCTTCCACCCCCGCTTTCCGGTGGATCGCCGGCACAACGCGAAAATCCATCGCCTGGAACTGGGAGTCTGGGCCGCGGAGAACTGACTCCCGTCCCCACGTCGGCGGTCCGTCCTGAGAGTCGGGAGGGACTGGCGCAATGGGCGACGCAGTCGGGCGCTTGATCGAGATAGGCTGAGGCCGCACAGCAAGGAGAACAAACGCCGTGGCCAAGCCGCTTGAAGGAGTCCGGGTTCTGGAGATGGGCCAGCTCATGGCGGGCCCGTTCGCTGGAACCATCCTCGCCTACTACGGCGCGGAGGTGATCAAGATCGAGCCGCCTGTGACCGGCGATCCGGTTCGGGTATGGCGCGGCGTCGACGCGGACGGCACATCGCTCTGGTGGCGATCTCTTGGCCGCAACAAGAAGTGCATCACCGTGGATCTGCGCACCGAGGAAGGCCGGACGCTCGCGCGCGAACTCGCCTGGAAAAGCGACGTGGTCGTGGAGAACTTCAAGCCAGGCACGATGGAGAAGTGGAAGCTCGGCCCCGAAGACATCAAGGCGAAGAACCCGGATGTCATCTACTGCCGGGTTTCGGGGTACGGTCAGACTGGGCCTTATTCGCATAAACCGGGTTATGCCTCGGTCTGCGAAGGTGTGGGCGGCTTCCGCTACGTCAACGGTTTTCCCGATCGGCCTCCCTGCCGGCCCAACCTCTCGCTCGGCGATTCGCTCGCGGGCATGCACGCGGCTCTTGGCATCGTGATGGCGCTCTACAACCGGTCCGGCCGCAAGGGGCGCGAGGGCGGCGGCACAGGGCAGGAAATCGACGTGGCGATCTACGAGTCGGTCTTCAACATGATGGAGGCGGTGGTTCCCGAGTTCGACCGCCTCGGGATGATGCGCGAGCGCGAAGGCAGCAAACTTACGGGGATCGTGCCCACGAACACGTATCGGTGCAAAGACGACTTGTACGTGATCATCGGGGGCAACGGCGACTCGATCTACAAGCGCCTCATGACCGCGGCCGGCCGCGTGGATATGGCGAGCGATCCCGAGTACGCGACGAACGCGGACCGTGTGCGCAACGAGCCTTTGGTGGACGGTGCCATATCCGACTGGACGGCGACGAAAACCGCGGCGGAGGTGGTGGCCATCCTGGAGGCCGCGCAGGTCCCCGTGGGTTCGATCTACACCGTGAAGGACATGGTGGACGACCCCCACTACAACGCGCGCGGCATGTTCGAAGAGGTCGAGGTGGGCGGCCGACCGCTGAAACTCCCAGCGATGTCCCCCAAGCTTTCGGGCACTCCCGGGGGGACGGAGTGGCCGGGTCCTCCCATCGGTTCGCACAACGCGGAAGTCCTGAAGTCGGTACTCGGCAAGACCGACGCAGAAATCGAGGCACTGAAGTCCAATGGCACGATCTAAATCGCCTGCCGCGACATCCGCTTCGCGGGCACCGCAATCGACGCTGGATCTCTATCGAAGCCGCGGGCTCGGCTCACGGGTCGGTTTCGGGTCGCGCCCCGCGGTCGTGGTGGTCGACTACATCGTAGGGTTCACCGACAAGGCGTCTCCCCTTGCCGGCAACTTCGGGGCCGAACTTCGAGCCACGAAGTCCCTTCTGAACGCGATCCGACGCCGGGGCTTTCCTATCTTCTTCACCACCACCGCGTATGACAAGGCGATGACCGAGGCGGGGGTCTTCGTTTTGAAGGTGCCCTCGCTCGCGGTCCTGCAACGCGGGTCGCGATGGGTCGAGATCGATCCTTCGCTCAAACGGCGCAAGAGCGAGGTGGTGATCGAGAAGCAGTATGCCTCGGCTTTCTTCGGCACGCCTCTAGCCTCCACGCTCCACGCCCTGGGTGTCGATACGCTGATCGTCGCCGGCTGCACCACGAGCGGCTGCGTCCGGGCCACGGCAGTCGACGGACTTCAGCATGGCTTCCGGGTCATCGTTCCGCGGCAATGCGTCGGTGACCGCGCCCAGGGCCCCCACGAAGCGAATCTGATCGACATCGACGGCAAGTACGGCGACGTCATGGAACTGAAGCAGGTTCTAGCGCTCGTCGCCCACGCCGCCCACCTACCTTCGCGGTAACCGAAGCCACTACCAGGCCCGGAGATACTCACGTCGTAGGGTCGAGGACTGGCGCGGTGGTCACGACGCGGGGAGGAATTCTCCGGACCAGCTTTTTCTCGCAAAGCGCCGGTGCCTC
>JAYUUU010000469.1:0-4237 GCA_043754395.1 Vicinamibacteria bacterium | reverse complement strand
GAAGACTGGACCCGCTATTCCGAATATCCCGTGGTCAAGCCCTGAGCGCGATTTCGAACCCCCGCTCGTAAACTCCGGTGGTGCGACGCGTGAGAGTGGGTGCTGCCGTCTTCCTTGCCGCCTGCGCGCCGCCTCCGCCCACCGAACTCGCGGCGACAGGTGGCGCGGAGATCTACGAGAAGCTGTGCTCCAGTTGTCACGCCCCGGACGGCAAGTCCCTCGCCACGATCGCGCCGCCCCTGGCTGGTCACGCGGTCTGGATGCTTGAGGCAGGCGGGCGCGGCCACCTCATTCGCATCGTCCTCAATGGCATGTCGGGCCCCATCGAGGTCGGGGGGCGAAAGTACGACGCGATCATGACGCCACTTCGGTATCTCAAGGATGAACAGGTAGCGGACGTGTTGAACCACGTCCTCACGTCCTGGGGCAACGACAAACTCCTTCCGAAGGATTTCAAGCCGATCGCACCCGCCGAGGTTCGGCAGGAGCGCGCGGTCGTTCTCTCACCTCGGGACATGGCGGCGGAGCGCCCGCGACCTTGAGCCCGCGAAGGCTCGGCATCGCCGCGTTGGCTCTGGTCGCTGTCGTCGCGACGTCCGCCTGCGCACCTCCAGACGGGGCAACAAGGTATCCCCTCAAGGGCAAGATCGAGGGTGTCGACATTCTGGACCGCAAACTCCTCATCGCGCACGAAGAGATACCGGGCTTCATGCCCGCGATGACCATGCCGTTCAACATGCCCCAGGCGAGCGGCATGCTCGCGCGTTTCCAGGGTCGTCCGATCGAGCGCTTGAAGCGCGGTGATGTCGTCATCGCGACCCTGGTCGTGGCCGGCACCCAGAGTTGGATCGAGAAGGTCAACGTCGTTCGTTATGAAGCGCCGCCCGGCATGAGCCTGCCGGCGCCGAAGGAGTCGAAGGTCGGCGAGCCCGTGGTCGACGTGCTTCTTGAAGACCAGGACGGCAAGCCGCTGCGGATTTCGGACTATCGCGGCAAAGTCCTGGCCCTCACCTTCATCTACACGCGGTGTCCCCTCCCCGAGTTCTGCCCGCGCATCATGAAGAACTTCCAGGACCTCGACAACGCGATCGAAGCCGACAACGACTTGCGCGACAAGGTGCGGCTTTTGAGCGTCAGCTTCGACGTGGAGTTCGATCGTCCCGAAGTACTTGAGGCCTACGGCTCGGCGTTCGTCAAGGACCGAGGGCTTGGCCCTTTCGCGCGCTGGAAACTCGCGACCGGCACGAAGGACGCGGTGGGCCGGCTCGGGCAGTTCTTTGGTCTCGTCTTCTTCAAGGAAGACGGCGAGTTCGCGCACTCGATGGTGAGTGTCGTGATCGGCCCGGATGGAAAACTCGTGAGGGAACTCTCCGGCAATGATTGGGATCTGGCGGAGGGTCTTGCCGCCCTGCGTGAGGCCGCGCGCTGAGCCTTCGGTTGGCTATTCGGTTCGAAGCGCCACCAGAGGATCGACCGTGGTGGCCCGAAGCGCCGGCCCGAGACAGGCGAGCACACCCGCGATCACGAAGGTCAGGAGCACCGAGCCCACGGCCACGGGGTCTGTAACCTGAGTGTCGAACAAGTAGCCAGAGAGCGCACGCGTGAAGGCGTAGGACGCAATGACACCGAGCACGAGGCCCGAGATCACAAGGCTCAGGCCCTGTTGAACCACCATGCGCAGAACGCTCTTGCGCGTGGCTCCAAGCGCCATGCGCAGGCCGAACTCCTGAGTCCGCTGTGACACCGAAGTTCCGATGACCCCGCCAAGGCCCGCCATGCTGACGAGAAGCGCCAGCGAGGCGAAGATCGCGAGCAAAGACGCGGTGAGCCGAGGCGTCGCGAGATAATCCTCCCGAATCTCGCCGAGCGTCTTGATGTTCTTGATCGGCATGTCCGGGTCTAATGCGCGCACGACGTTTTTGATGAGCTGCGCCGCGGAGGCGGGATCGCCCGAGGTGCGCACAAGGATGCGTCCGGCGAGGCCCTGGCTCTGGCGCAGCGGCGTGTAGACCTGCGCCACGCTCTCCCGGTCGAGGCCGAACTGTTTCACGTCCGCCACGACACCCACAACACTCGCCCAGGTCTGGCCGCTGTCGGTGGAGATGCGCGAGCCGATCGGATCCTTGCCTTCCCAGTGGCGGACCATCGACTGATTGATCATGATCACCCGTTCGGTTTCCGCCGCGTCGGTTTCCGCGAAGACCCGGCCCGAAAGCAGCGGAATGGCCAGCGTCTTGAAGTAGTCGGGGCTCACCACTCGGCCGTCCGTGGTTGGGCGCTTGTCGGGGTTGTCAACCACGCGGCCTTCGATTTGAAATGGAATGGCGCCGGGTTGAAGGATGCTGAGGGGGATCGCGTTCGTGATCGCCGCGGAGACAACACCCGGTGACCCCTGGAGGCGCTCGATCAGCGGGAGGTAGAGACGGAGCTGGGAGTTGGTGTCCGGGTAGCGGGTGAAGTTCGTGAACACTTCCGCCGACATCACCTGATCCGCGCGGTACCCAGGGTCCACCTTCTGAAGGCGATAGAAGCTCGCGAGCAGCAGGCCCGCTCCGGTCAGAAGAACCACGGACACCGCCACCTGGGCCACGATGAGACCGCGGGTGAGGCGATGCTTACCCGCACCCTCGTTCGTGCCCTTGCCGCCCTGTTTCATCGCACTCGCGATATCCACCTTCGAGGCGAGGGCGGGAAGGATGCCGAAGAAAAGACCGGTGAGGACGGAGACGAGCATGGTGAAGCCAAGCACGCCGAAATCGACGCTGATCTCGCTGGTGCGGGCAGTGAAGCGGGAGACGAAACGGGTCAGCATTCCGAGGGTCGAAACCGCGAAGATGAGACCGAGCGCCCCTCCCGCGATGGCGATGAGCGAACTTTCGGTCAGCAACTGCCGGATGAGCCGCCACCGGTCGGCTCCCAGGGCACCCCGCAGGGCCAGCTCGCGGTCGCGCCTCAGCACCCGGGCCAGGGTGAGGTTCGCGACATTCGCGCAGGCGATCAGGAGAACGAGGCAGGTCGTACCGAGAAGGATCAGCAGCATCGGCCGGGCGTTCTGAGTCAATTGCTGGCGAACATCGAAGAGCTCCGCGGTGAAACCTGAGCCCGCGCTGTAAGAGCCGGGATTGTCCTTGGTGAAGCGGTGACAGATCGTGGTGACGGACGCGGCGGCGGCATCGCGCGATACGCCGGGCTTGAGCCGTCCGAAGACATTGAGGCCCGCGAAGGCCCGCCGGTTCTGCTGGATCTGGGAATCCGCGGCGGCCCTAAAAGGGCAGGCCGAGACCGACATGTATATGTCGTTCTGGTTCGGATACTGCGGCACGTTCGGCAGCACGCCGATCACGCGGTGCGGCCGGTTGTTCATCTGGAAGATCTGATCGACGATGCCCGGGTCGCCGGAGAACTTCGACTTCCAGTACGAGTAGCTCAAGACGAGCACGGCCTCAGCGCCCGGCTGGTCGTCTTCAGGCACGAAGGTCCGGCCGAACAGCGGCCGGATGCCGAGCACGTCGAAGAAATTGTGGGAGACGACGCCGGTGCTGACTCGATCGGGCTCACCGCGCTTCAAGAGGTCGAACGACATGCCGTGATATTCGACGAGCTGGTCGAACTCCTTCGCCTGTTCGCGGTAGTCGTAATACTCCTTCACGGAAACGCCGGTGTTGGTCCTTAAGGCGAGCGGCGCCGACTGGCGGAGGAGCACCAGGCGGTCGGCATTGGCCCAGGGGAGCGGTTTGAGCAGGACCCCGCTGATGAGGCTGAAGATGGCGGTGTTGGCGCCGATGCCGAGGCCGAGAGTGAGAATCGTGATCAGGGCGAACCCGGGCGATTTCACCAGGGTGCGTATGCCGTACCGGATGTCCTTCACGAGTTCGTCCATTCGGGGTCTCCTCGGCTCATCCACTGAGGATGAGCCAGCCGACAAGATAGGTTCCAGGTCGCCGTGTCTCCAATGACTTTGATCCGACACTTCAGGACTAGTTCAAGAATTCGGAACGGAAATGCGGCACATCCATGCCACGGAATACGGCTTCTTAAAGCAGGCGAGAAGTCCGTCGATGACCGCGGGCAAACGGTATGGTTCGCGGATGGGTGGCCCCGCGACCTGTTTGCCGGACGACTGTTTCTGCGAGGCGATCCGCGATTCCCTGGTTCGTCAGCCGGCGAACACCTGGAGCTCCCTCGCCTTTGTGGTCGCAGCCTTCTGGGTCCTCGTGCGGATCCGCTCCTCCGACCG
>JAYUUU010000468.1:0-7870 GCA_043754395.1 Vicinamibacteria bacterium | reverse complement strand
GGTTCTGGGCAACGCCGCCCCCGTGAGCATCTCAAAGAGCTGAGCGCCCAGGCTGAAGATATCGGCACGGACGTCAAGCGGCGTTGTCGCCTCCACTTCGGGGGCGAGGAATCCCGCTTCGCGCACGCCTACCCAGTTCGCCTGGCGGAGAACGCGAGGCGGAAGGCCGAAGGCCCGCACGCTCACCTCGCCGTCATGAGAGACATGGATGAATTCCGGGACAAGGAAACCGTGGATCTGTTTCTTCCCCTGCGCCGCTTCGAGGGCCGCCGCCGCCTTACTGACGATGAGAAGCGCGTGGTCGGCGGCGAAAGGATGCCCCTCACTCTGCGACCGTTCCATGAGAGCGCCGACGGATCGGCCCTCGAACATCTCCACGGCGGCGAACGCCGTCTTGTCGATGCGCCCGACCTCGAGCCCTCGAGCCACCTGCGCGTGCTGAACCGCGAGGCCCGCCTTCAGCCCATCGGCCACCGCCTGCGCGATATCCGGAACCATGAGCTCGGTCCGGAACAGTTCAACGTGACGCTCATATCCGGAGGGCCCGAGCAGGACCGCTCGAAAGAACGATCCAGCACTGGTCCTCGCTTCCTCTTTGAGGAGGACGAACCGACCGTATCGCTCTTTGGTCTCCAATGGGGCCTCGCTTCAGGACAGGCGAACGCCTAAGGCCTCCTACCTCCTGAAGTCGGATCGCCCGGGCCGCCGTCGTTACGATGGAACGCTACACGCCGCGCGGCGCGCGGTCAATGTCTCGAACCTGCTCCACCTTTGAGCACGAGACGCGGCTTTGTGGCCGAGGTGAACACCGCACCTTCGTCGCGATCGATCGAGACACAGGTCCACCCTTCCACCTGGTCCCCGACCGAGATGACCCGCACTTCAGAGCCCACGCGCACCGAGACGCGGCTCTTCCCCGATGATCGCAGAAACGCGACCAAGGCGAAGGGTGCGGCCTCCTCGGGTGCGGGGACGAATACGGGCGGCGGAATCTCGAGCCGGGAGGAGGTAGGAGAACGCCTCGGTTGCGCGATGGGCTGTGGAGCCGTTGCCGAGGGAGTGGGAGTTGGATCGGTCTCGGGGTCCTTTGCACCGGCGCACTCCGCGACCGCAGCCGCGAGGGTTCGGGGAAAAACGCCGATGACGCCGGTAGTGGCGGTGGCGCCCCAGAAGGTGCCCTTGCTTCTGAGCGTAACGGACCTTAGGAAGCCACCCTGCCGCGTGTTTCCGAGGCGCCTTAGAAGTTCCTCGACGGAGCCGCGTGGACCTTCGGTATCGATCGCGGCCCCACCTTCGGGACCGCCGGTCACCGAAAGGCTGAAAGGAGCCAAATCAAGCCCCGCGGTGGCGGCCACCATGCGCTGACGAATCGCCGCCGGATCGGTGGACGCACGGCACGAGGACCCAAGAGCCGTCTGAACTCGGGCTCGGAGAATTCCCGCCTCGCGCGCGGTGCGATCGGCCTTGAGTCGATCTCTTCGGATCTGAGATTGCTCAACGAGACGGTTCTCTCGTTCGGCCCGCATCGGCTCGACCAGAAAAACCCACAAGAGAGCGGCCCCGAGCCAGGGCAGGGCTGCGAGGGCGTTGCGCGAGAGTGCCATATTCCTCATTGCGCGCCGGCTCCCGGGCGGTGAACCGCGCTGACCGAAGCTCGAACGAGGCCGGGCCGGCTCTCCGACCCCGGCTTGATGGCCGTGAATGCGGGCGACTTCGAGAGACTGGCGAGAAAGCGGTCGTAGGCGGCAGGCGAGGCGGCGAGGACACTGAAATCGAGCCGTGCGGACGCGTCCTGCAGGTAGTCGACCTTGAGGCTCACGACCGAAACACCCACGGGAAGGATGGAGTTCAGGTCTCTCCAGACCCTTGAAGGCGAAGACTCGAGGCTCGCCGTGGCGATGAGAGCGTCGGGATTCTTCTGGAGTCCACGAGCGAGTTCCTCGGCGGAGGACTTCGCTACAGCGACCTCCGCGCGCGACTTCTCGATCGACCGGCGGGCGAGGAGTGCGGCTCGGCCTTCAAGCAAGGCGACCCCAAGGACGTAGGCGAAAAGCAGGAACCCTGCTCCGCGAATGATGCGAAAAGCGCGCGCGCCATCGTCCGAGCGGTGCGTGCCGAAATCAGGAAGACCGAAGCTCACCTGGCGCCCTGATGGAAAACTGCGAGGAAGGGAAACGCCTGCGGATCGGACGGTCCGCGCAGCGCCTTCTCATCGAAAGCGGGTCGGACCTTCACGTCTCCGGCCTTCGAGGCGAGGGCCACAGCGTCTTCACCAAGCACGCGGATGTCCTTCGCCACTTTCGCGGCGCGGAATGCCTCATCCATCGATCGCTGGGCGCGGTCGTCGCCCTCCACGAGAAGGCGCAGGTGAATGGCTTCGACGGCGCCGCCCTGGTCGCGGACCGCGATGGCGCAGGCCGAATCCCCGAAGATGAGATCGATCACGCCCGGCTGCGGCGGCAATCCGCGCAGCGCGGCGGAGAGGGCCGAGGTCACACGGGGGCGGCGAAAGCCGATCGCCTCCATCACCCTCTCGCCCTCGATGATCGTGGTCTTGAGAATCGCCTGGGCGAGAACGACGCCCGGGCCCAGGGAGGCCGCCGCCTCGCTCCGAACCTCCGCCAGGTTCACCGGGAAGGGCAGAAGCGGGGCGATTCGAAACCTAATCAGGTCTTCCTGGGAGACGTCGGCCTTCCCGCGGCCAAGGGACGCGGTTTCCACGATTGAGGGGTACGTCACCCCAATCGGGAGGAGGAGCGAGGCCTGCGAGGGCGCCTTCAAATCGCGGGCCAGTCGGCCGATCGCCTCCCGCGAGTCGGACAGAACGTCGGCGAAGAGCCCTCCCTCCCGGGCCTTGGAACCGAAATGTTCGAACGCGAACCTCACGAGGCGGGGGCCCGAGAACGTTTCCTTGTAGACCGCGAGGGCGGCGCTGCGCGTGTCGACGAAGACGAGCACCTTCTCGGAGAACCACATGAACTTCAATCTTAGGGCGTCTTTGCGGTTCGCCTAACCCCTCGGCCAAATGCATCAGGCGGCCCTTGACCGCTTCGCTAAGATGTCAGCCTAGAACGGGAGGTCTCATGAAGACTTTCGACAGCGCCCAGATTCGGAACGTGGCTTTCGTCGGACACGGAGGCTGCGGGAAGACATCGATCGTGGCCGATGCCCTTTACACGATGGGAGTCACCCCGCGCCTCGGCCACGTCTGGGACGGCACCGCTGCGACCGACTTCGACCCCGAGGAGATCGAACGCAAGATCTCGATTCAGACGTCGGTGGCGAGCGGGGACTGGGCCGACACGCGCATCAATCTGATCGACACTCCGGGTTACGCCAACTTCGTGGGTGAAGCGCTTTCCGCGCTGCGCGCCGCCGATGCGGCGATCGAAGTGGTCGACGCGGTGGCTGGTCCCGAGGTGCAGACACATCGTCTTTTCCACGCCGCGGAGGACATGGATCTCCCGCGCGTTTTCGTGGTCAACCGCATGGACCGCGAAAACGCGTCGTACGGGCACACCGTGGAAGCGCTTCGCAAGGCCTTCGGCCGCACCGTGACCCCCATCGAGTTTCCCTTGGGTGAGGGGGCGTCCTTCCGGGGCGTGGTCGACATTGTGGCGTCCAAGGCCTACGCCTTCAAGGACGATGAAAGCGGCAGCTTCACAGACTTCAAGATGCCGCAAGACCTCGCTGAGGCGACCGCGCGCTTCCGTCAGGAATTGATCGAGGTCGTGGCGGAAACGGATGAAGCGCTCATGACCGAGTTCTTCGACAAGGGAACGCTCACCCCACAGACCCTGGCCGAGGGACTCAAGAAGGCTTCGCACCGGGGCCAGATCTTCCCGGTCATCCCCTTCTCGTCGGCGAAGAACATCGGGGCTGCTCAACTGCTGAACGCAATCGTCGCCTACCTTCCAAGCCCCAAGGACCGGCCCGACGTGAAGGGCCACGGCGCCTTCGCGGCCGAAACACGCGCCTGCTCTGTCACCGCCCCGGCCTCCGCGATCGTATTCAAGACCATCTCGGATCCGCACGCCGGCAAACTCTCCTTCGTTCGCATCATCTCCGGCCGCTTCAATCACGACCTGACCACCACCGTCGCCGACCGCGACGTTCAGGAGCGCGTGGGAGCCTTGTCCCACGTGGTGGGCAAGACCCTCGCCCCCGCCACCGAATTAATCGCGGGCGACATCGGAGTCTTGTCGAAACTCAAAGAGGCCCACACCGGCGACACCCTCTCCGACAAGGCCCGGCCGATCGTCTTCGCCCCGTTCGAATGGCCGGAAACTCTCACCACCTTCGCGATCACCCCCAAGACCCGTGGCGACGACGACAAAATCGGGCCGGCCCTCAATCGACTCATCGAGGAAGACCCGGTCCTGAAACTCGAACACGCCACGGAGACCCACGAACTGCTCCTGCGCGGCCTCGGCCAGCTTCACATCGAGACGGTGGTGTCGAAGCTCGCGAAACGCTACAAGGTGGAGGTCAACCTCAAGCGCCCCACCATTCCCTACCGCGAGACCATCAAGGCCTCGGCCGACGGCCACGGGCGACACAAGAAGCAGACCGGCGGCCACGGCCAGTTCGCCGACTGCAAGATCACGATGCGCCCGCTCCCTCGCGGGGAAGACTTCAAGTTCATCAACGGCACGTTCGGGGGTTCGATCCCGCGGAACTATCTCCCCGCGATCGAGAAGGGCATTCAGGAGAGCCGCAAGCGAGGGGTGATCGCGGGGTGCCCCATGGTCGACTTCGAGGTCGAGGTGACGGACGGCCAGTTCCACGACGTCGACTCCTCTGAAATGGCGTTCAAGATCGCGGGCTCGCTCGCCTTCAAGGACACGGTCGCTCGCTGCAGGCCTACTCTGCTGGAGCCGATGATGTCCGTCGAGGTCACAGTACCTGAGGAGTTCGCGGGCTCCGTCATGGGCGATCTGTCGAGCCGCCGCGGACGGCCTCAGGGGATGGAGCCTTACCGCGACGTCCAGAAGATCCGCGCCGAGGTTCCCCTGGCCGAACTCGAAACCTTCGATCAGGACCTCACCTCGCTGACCGGCGGACGCGGTTCCTTTCACATGGAGTTGATCCGGTACGATGAGGTGCCGGGCCACCTTCTCGAGAAAGTGGCCGCGGACATCCGGGCGCATCGGCCCGGAGCGCAAGTGAAGGAAGAGGAATAGACGGATGAGACAGACGCCCCTCGGACGAGCTTTCCAAACGGTCGCGGCGACCGCCCTTCTTCTGGTCCTGCCGCACCCCACGCGGGCGCAGGACCCCCCACCAGGGCCCACGCCATCGGCGATGGCCGCGGACGCGAAGCGCGCGGGCCAGGATGTGCCCGTGCCCACCCGGAAGAAGTTCGTGGCCCCCGAGTATCCACCAGACGCGGCGGCCCAGGGAATCCGCGGCATTGTGATCATGGAGGTGATCATCGGTGAGGATGGCCGCGTGGCGAACGCGCGGGTGACGCGCTCGATTCCCGGCCTCGATGAAGCGGCTCTGGCGGCGGTGAGTCTGTGGGAATACGAGCCCACGAAGCTCGCCGGGAAACCCGTCAAGGTCGTTCTCTCTCAGCACATCACTTTCGCGCTGAAACTCCCTGACCTTCAACGCGCTGCCGGAGTCCCTGAACTGAAGAGCGGCGGTCCGCCGCCCATCCCGCCAACCCTTACCGTACCCGGAACCGCCGCGGTCGCGGTGACGCTTGGGTCGCAGGGGGAAGTTCGTGAGGCGGCGGCCCTCGAGGGCGATCCCGTGATCAGCGAAGCCCTGTTGCGCGCAGTGCGTTCTTGGCGTTTCGTGGTTTCGGATGGGGCGACGCCTCCCTCGTTCACGGTTCGGGCCGATTGGAAGCCGGGGCCGCCTCCCGTTCTCGCCCTCTCGGCTGGAGAGCTGAAGTCCGCCGCTTCCACCCAAGCCCAAGGCGCCGCTCTCGCGTCCAGTGCGCAAGCAGCAGTCACGACTCCCCCTCCCGCTTCAGCCTCTGGCGCGTCCGCTACCCCTGCTCCCACCTCGGCGCCCGTTGAAACCGAGGTGTTGACCGCACGTCCCGAGCCCGCAGCCAGGGAGGAGGGGATGTCGACCGTGGCCGACGTGATCCTCGGCGAAAACATCCCCGAACTCGTGCGCGGCCGAAGGCCCATTTGGCCGCCTCTGGCGCGGCTCGGGAACGTCGGGGGCGAGGTGGTCGTGCGCTTCTCCGTCGACCTCGCGGGCAAAACCACGGTCCATTCCGCTGAAGGCCCGGACCTCCTGAAGGGCACCGCGGAGCAGGCGGTTCAGACCTGGCTCTTCAGGCGGACCGCAATCGACCGCCTGAACCTGATCGCCACCTTCAAGTTCGCGAGCGACCGAACGGCCGCGAAGGTCGAGCGGGTCCCTTAACAAAAGGCGCCAGACGGGAAAACAAAACGGGCGGCCTCTGGGGCCGCCCGCGCTGTTTGAGTCAGGGTGCGTCTTACTTGGTGTCGGCGGCGGGTGCGGGTGCGGGCGCCGCCTTGTCGGACTTCGCCTTGGCGGCCTTCTCCTTGGCTTTGTACTCGTAGCCCACGAGCTCGATGAGAGCCACGTCGGCGTTGTCCCCGGCGCGATGGCCGAGCTTCACGATACGAGTGTAGCCGCCATTCCGGGTCTGGAACCTCGACCCGATCACGTCGAACAACTTCTTCACGATGAGCGGATCGTGGATGTCCCGCGCGGCCAGGCGACGCGCATGCACGCGCTGGGCCGCGGTTCCCTCGCGCTTGGCGAGGGTGATGATCTTCTCGGCGAAGGGACGGAGTTCCTTGGCCTTTGGAAGAGTGGTCTCGATGCGCTCTTCGCGAAGCAGCGCGGTGGCGAGATTGCGCAGCAAGGCGATCCGGTGGGAGGTGGTGCGTCCCAGCTTTCGTCCGGCGGCTCGGTGTCTCATGGTCTTAAAGGTCCTTGTTTCTTCTTCTAACTAGTCGCGCCGAAGCAGGTCCGGCTGCAGGCGCATGCCGAGGGACAGGCCCCACTTGCGCAGCTGGTCCTTGGTCTCGTTGAGCGACTTCTGGCCGAACTTGTTGATGCGGAGCAGCTCGCTCTCGGTGCGCACCACGAGCTCACCCACGGTCTTGACGTTGATCTGGGTGAGGCAGTTGTACGCGCGGACCGGCAGCTCGAGATCGTCGATCTTGCGGCCGAGCTTCTCGCGCAGGGCTTCGCGGTCAGTGTCGCCCACGGGAAGCGGAGCCGCTTCAGACGCCGCCTGGGGCAGCGCCTCGGCCTGCTCGGGGAGGTTCAGGAACATCAGCATGTGCTCGCGGATGAGGCGGGCAGCCAGGCCCACCGCGTCGCGCGGGGTGGTGACGCCGTTGGTCCACACTTCAAGGGTGAGCTTCTCGTAGTCGGTGGCCTGACCGACGCGGGCGGCCTCGACGAAGTAGTTCACCTTGCGCACGGGCGAGTGAACGGAGTCGATGGGGATCCAGCCGATAGAGAGGGACTCGTCGAAGTTCTTCTCGGCGGGCACGTAGCCGCGGCCCGGCTTCACCACCATCTCGATGTTGAGCGAGGAACCGGCGGACAGCGTCGCGATGTAGGCCTCGGGGTCGAGGACGTCCACGTCGGCGTCGGGTGTGATGTGCTTCGCGCGAATCTCGCCGGCCTCGGACGTCTTGAGGTAGATCGTCTTCGGATGATCGACGTTGAGACGGAGCGAGAGCTTCTTGAGATTGAGGATGAGGTCCGTCGCATCCTCGGTAGCGCCGGGGATGGGCGAGAACTCATGCAGCACGCCTTCGATGCGGATCGCGGTGACCGCGGCGCCCTCGATGCTCGAGAGCAGCACGCGACGCATCGCGTTTCCGACCGTGGTTCCAAAACCGCGCTCGAAGGGCTGAGCGAA
>JAYUUU010000467.1:0-3240 GCA_043754395.1 Vicinamibacteria bacterium | reverse complement strand
ACCGATCACCTAAGCGGCCACCGGGCTGGAGATGGCGGCCTGAAGGACCGTGGCGGGCGTCCACTCTTCGATCGGTCTCACTTCCGAAAGCCGTCCGTGCGTCATCACGGCGAGGGAGTCGCAGAGGGCGAACAGTTCGGGCAGATAGGAGCTCACCATAAGGATCGCGCGTCCTTCCCTGGACAAGGCGCGAATGTGGTCGTAGATCTGGGCTTTGCTGCCCACATCGATCCCCCTCGTCGGTTCATCGAGGAGCAGTACCGAGGCCCCTTGATGCAGCAGGCGAGCCATGAGGGCTTTCTGCTGGTTGCCGCCGGAGAGGTGTGTCACGACCGAGTCGTGATCCGCGACCCGGATTTTGAAGCGGTCGATCCACTGGGCCACGTTCCGATTCTCGAGCCGCGTCATGGCGATGTTTTCGCGCACGGAGAGGTGGGGGAACAAACCCTCGATATTCCGATCCTCGCTCAGATAGCCAAGCCCCTCCGCGATGCTCCGGGCCGGCGAAAGGTCCGAGGCTTGGAGAGTGCGCCCGTTCACACTCAACTGTCCGTTCTGAGCAGAGTCAAGACCGAACAGCGCGCGCAGCAACTCCGTGCGCCCCGACCCCACGAGTCCGGCGATGCCGAGGATCTGTCCTCGCTTCAGGGTGAAGCTCGCGCCTGGAAGCGAGTCGGCCACGAGGGCGATGTCGGAAGTGCTCCTCGGTGCATCAATCGCGGGAGCAGGGTCATAGGGTCGTCCCACCATGTGGCTGATCAGCTCGGCATCGGAGATCGAGCTCAAGTCACCGGACCAGACCGTGGCGCCGTCGCGCAACACGACGGTGCGGGACGCGATCTCTCGGATCTCCTCGAGGAAGTGACTGACGTAGACGATCGCGATGCCGCGCGCGCACAGCGTCCGGATCGCCGCGAAGAGCCGATCGACGTCTGGGCGGGGCAGGCTGCTCGTCGGTTCGTCCATCAGGATCACCGTCGCATCGGACGCGAGGGCCCGGCAGATCTCCACCACCTGACGGCTCGCGGGAGAAAGCTCCCCCACCGAGGTCGCCGGATCGATCTCGGGACGGCCGAACTCGCTCAACAGGGTTCGCGTCCGGGCGCGCATCAAGGGACGATCCACGAAGCCTAAACGCGAAGGCTCACGCCCCATGAAAACATTCTCGGCGACGCTCAGATGCGGGCACAGCGCCAGCTCCTGGCGGATGTACGCCACCCTCCCCGCAATTTGGACCTCGCCGCGGTCGGGAGCGAGTGCCTTAGCCATGATGTTCAGCAGGGTGCTCTTGCCCGCCCCGTTCTCGCCCACTATCGCGAGCACCTCGCCGGGACTCACGTTCAGATCGACGTGCTCAACCGCACGGGTTTGCCCGAACGTCTTCGAGACGTCACGAAGGAGGAGCGCGGTCATACCCGCTCCAAGACGAAAGCTCTCACCGAACGGCCGAGCCAAGGTATTTTTCAAGCGGCGGATGCAGGAGCAGCTGCGACTCGGCCGCATCCAGGGTCTCCGGTGAGATGAGTTGAACTCCCGTATCGACGGACTTTGAAACCGGGCGGCCAAGGAGATGGTCGACCATCGCCCGCACCCCCAGTTCACCCATGCGGAAAGGGTTCTGGACCACGATGCCGTGAAGCTTGCCTTCGCGCATCGCCGTGATGAAGGCAGCACTCGTGTCGAAGCCGACGAAGCGAATCTTCCCGGCCTTTTTGAGATCCTCGAGCGCGAGCAGAGCGCCCGCGGTCGAAGATTCATTGGGCGTGAACATGCCTTGAATCTGGTCCCCGTAGCGGTTCAGCAGATTCTCGGCCGCCGTCTTCGCAGTGTCTCTTGTCCCTCCCGCGTATTGATCCGAGGAAACAAGCTCGATACCGGGGAAGGTCTTGATCTTCTCCACGAAGCCACGTTCGCGGGCCTCCGTGCTTGCGACACCCTCCTGATACCGGAGAAGGAGGACCTTGCCTTTCCCACCCAGGAGGTTCGCCATGTGCTCCGCCGCGAGCCCGCCTCCGCGGTGATTGTCGCTCGCAAGAACACTCACCACCTGATCCGAGTCGAGGCCGGAGTCGAGAATCACCGTGGGTATGCCCGCGCGCTTCGCCTCTTCGACCGGTCGCACGAGTGCGCGGCGATCGAACGGAGCGAGAACAATTCCGCTGATGCGCTGAGCGAGGAATCCCTCGACGACTTGGACCTGCTGCTCGCGGTCGTCCTCTCGCAGAGGCGCTTTCCAGATCAGCGTGACCTCGACCCCCGAGGCCTTCAGATCCTGCGCGGCCTTGATGGCTCCGGCGTGAATGCTTTTCCAGAACTCGTGCGTGGCGCCTTGCGGAACCACGGCGATGGTGAAGGCCATAGGCGGCGGCGCGTTCCGAGCGGAGGTGCACGCGGTCATGAACGCGGCCAGGAGGGTGGCGGTCTTTCGCATGCCGAACGTTATTACGTCCGTCCTTCGAAATCCGCGCTGGGGCGAGGCCCCTCGGGCGCAGTAGGATCGGTCGCGCATGATGGAGCGGCTCAGGCGTTTCTTCGCACCACCGCCTGGAGGCAACGACGCGGGTACGGTCCGCGTCCGCCTCCTGAGCCGCGTCCTGAACGTTCACATCTTCGTCGCCTTGAGCCTCGGCGTGTTCTACCCGGACTCCTCGACGGCACGGGACGCAATACGGTGGGTGGCGCTTGCGACTCTTCCGATCGCTCTTTCCCTGCGCCTTTTGCTGCATCGGGGCCGGGTTCGGGTGGCGTCCTGGATCTTCCTGATCTCGATTTCGGTCATCGCCCCGGGCGTCTCGGTTTTTCTCACCGGGTCGGTCGCCCTGGTTTCGGTCAGCGTGGTCCAGATGACGATGATCGTGATGGCCGGGCTCCTTCTCGGGGGTCGGGAGGCCTTGCTTTTCGCGATGGGAACCCTGGCCGCGAACGGCGTGCTGTTCTTTCGAGAGTCCCTGATTCTCCCCGCGCGCAAAGGCGGCCTCCAGGGAGCCTGGGTGCTGCAGTCCGTGTTCTACCTCGCCACCAGCGCGCTGCTGGCACGCGCGGTATCCCTCATCGAAGAAGCGTTCGCGAGCGCCGCCAAAGAGGCGGCCGAGCGGCGCGTCGCCGAGGCGGCGCTGCGTGACAGCATGGAGCGATATCGGCTGATCACGAGCGTCAGTTCCGACTACGCGTTTTAGCCCCCTCATCACCATCCGTGGCTTCCTCGCCCACATCGAGCAGGCCGCGGTGGACGGAAACATC
>JAYUUU010000466.1:0-3423 GCA_043754395.1 Vicinamibacteria bacterium | reverse complement strand
TCTTTGGCGGCGCAGCAGTTGACGTCGTCATCGAATGTTTTGTCGAACGGGACGTCTCAGCAGGCGGCGTCGGTGGAAGAGACGACGGCGTCGCTTGAGGAGATGAGCAGTTCGATCACCCAGAACGCGGACCACAGCCGGAATCTGGAGCAGATGGCGATGCGCGGGGCCCAGGATGCGGAGGAAGCGGCGGGCTCGGTTCAAAAGACAGTTCAGGCGATGAAGACGATATCGGAGCGGATCGGGATCATCCAGGACATCGCGTATCAGACGAATCTTCTGGCGCTCAACGCGGCGATTGAAGCGGCGCGTGCTGGAGAGCAGGGCAGAGGCTTCGCGGTGGTGGCGGCGGAGATTCGTCGTCTCGCCGAGCGTTCACAGACCGCGGCCAAGCAGATCTCGGAACTCACGATTGGAAGTCTGCAGATCGCGGGCCTGTCGGGCCGGAAGCTTGAACAGTTAGCCCCCTCGATTCGCCGGACCGCGGAAGTGGTTCAAGAACTCGCGGCGGCGTCGGCGGAGCAGGCGGCCGGAGTCGGTCAGATGAACCGGGCGATGGGCCAGGTGGACCAGGTGACGCAGCAGAACGCGTCGGCCTCCGAGGAGCTTTCCGCGACCGCCGAGGAGCTTCGCCAGCAGGCGGAGAATCTCGAGCGTCTTCTCTCATACTTCAAGGTGTCGGCCTGAGCGGTGACACGGGTGAAGCGTGATCTTTCCTTGAAGTCCCGGCTGGTGATCGCGGCCTCGGTGTGTCTGCTGCTCCCCATACTGATGTGGGTGGTGCTCTTCCTCTCGAACCGCTCCGTCGAGGCGCGGCTCGCGAAGAGCCAGCGCGACCTGCTCCGCGTCTCGTCTTTGCGTGGCCTCATCTCGCTCACCGAGAAGGTCACGACCCCGGTCTTAAACGCCGCCGACTATGGTAGCGACATCGAGGAGCGCGACGCCGAGTTCAAGAACGCCTCCGCCGGAGCGAAAGCGGGGCTTGCCCGCCTCGACGAACTCTTCACCGCCCAGGAAGCGACGGATGCCGGTTTCGCCGAAGTGAGAGGGAGCCTGCTCGCCACCATCCGCGACGCCTCGCGCGTCATGGAGATGGTGAAAGACCCGGCGGGCAAGAAGGGTCACGAGGCCGAGTTCGATGAACTCCGCTCGACCCTCTCAGGAAAGTCGTCGAAGGTCATCGCCGAGTTGAGGAAGCTCGTGGAGAGCCAGACTCGGGCGGCGGGCGATGGCCTGATCGACGCTCAAACCACATCCGTTCGATCGGGCCGGATCGCCCTCGGGATCCTTATTGTTTTTGTCGTGCTGGTGCCTCTCATCGCGAGCTGGATCGGTCGGGCGATATCCGAGCCGGTGGCGCAGGTCACAAGGATCCACAAGGCCATCGTCGAGGGAGACTTCGACAAGCCGGTCGAGGTCACGGCCGACGGCGAACTTGGAACTCTCCAGGAATCGTGCCGAGCGCTTCTCGAGTATCTGCGGTCGCTGGTCGTCCAGGCCGATCGGCTGTCGGCCGGCGACCTGACCACGGTGATTCGGCCGCGTTCGGACAAAGACCGCCTCGGCGCGTCCTGGGCCAACATGTCGGCGCAGCTTTCGATGACCATCGAAAACGCGAGGTCGGCTTCGACGTCGGTGTCACTGGCAGCGCAGCAGTTGACGTCGTCATCGAATGTTTTGTCAAACGGGACATCGCAGCAGGCGGCGTCGGTGGAAGAGACCACGGCGTCGCTAGAGCAGATGAGCAGTTCGATCACCCAGAACGCGGACCACAGCCGGAATCTGGAGCAGATGGCGATGCGCGGGGCCCAGGACGCGGAAGAGGCGGCGGGCTCGGTTCAAAAGACGGTTCAGGCGATGAAGACGATATCGGAGCGGATCGGGATCATCCAGGACATCGCGTATCAGACGAATCTTCTGGCTCTGAACGCGGCGATTGAAGCGGCGCGTGCGGGAGAGCAGGGTAGAGGCTTCGCGGTGGTGGCGGCGGAGATTCGTCGTCTCGCCGAGCGTTCACAGACGGCGGCGAAACAGATTTCGGAATTGACGATCGGGAGTCTGGAGATTGCAGGCCTGTCAGGCCGGAAGCTCGACCAACTGGCGCCCTCGATTCGCCGGACCGCGGAAGTGGTTCAAGAACTCGCGGCGGCGTCGGCGGAGCAGGCGGCCGGAGTCGGCCAGATGAACCGCGCGATGGGCCAGGTGGACCAGGTGACGCAGCAGAACGCGTCCGCGTCCGAGGAACTTTCAGCGACCGCCGAAGAGCTTCGCCAGCAGGCGGAGAATCTCGAGCGACTCCTCTCCTTCTTCAAGGTCGCTTCTTAGTCCCCCCGAAGCGAGCCTCGAAAGCGGTCGCGGCCCGGAGATAGACCTCGCGGCCCTCCGGGGTTGGGATGAGGTTCGCCGCAGCCTGAACCTCCTTCGGCAGGGCCGAAACGGGAACCGGCGTTAGAGGGGGACGGACTTTGAGGCGCGAGGGCCGCGGCGTCACTGGTCCCTCCACGAAAGCCAGGGCGCGCGGCGCGAGGGCGCCGGCGGAGCGCTGCAGCCGCAATACCAGCGTCCCCTTCAAATCCCGCACGGTCTTGAGCCATGACGCCGTATCGGCGCGCACCCGCATCACGTCACCCTGGATACCCACCACTTCCGTGTGATTCGAAACCGCCTCCCCCGCGATGGCGGGCCACAGCGACTTCAAGACCGCCAGCCGATGGGGCTCCGCCTCGGCGAAAAAGCGGGGCAGGGCGGGGGTTTGGAGGGGCACGTTCGATGAGCCTTTGGGGCGCTTCATTCTAGGTCCGAGGTTGCCGAAGCCGGACGCGGGCGGGTACGCTGTCGCCATCCGCCGTCCCTTTCCATAACCAGCCATCTTTCCTTCAACCAGATACAAGAAAGAAGCCCTCATGAGACTCAAGTTCGCATTCGTAGCCGTGCTGGCATCAGCCCTCTCCCTTAAAAGCGCTGCGCCCGCACAGGCGGGGCCCGAGCACAAGAACCTCCAGGTCCTCGACAAGGCCATCTCGAACGATGAGCTCAAGAAGATGATGGAAGGCTTCGCCGCGCAGCTCGGGGTGAAGTGCGTGTTCTGCCACGTGGGAGAGGAATACGAGAAGGACGACCGTAAGCAGAAGGCCGACGCCCGAAAGATGATCCGGCTCGTGATGGATATGAAAGCGAAGAGGGCCGACTACTTCAAGGCGACGGTCAAAATAACCGCCATTCAGTGCTCGATGTGCCACCGCGGGAAGCCTCAGCCGGAAGCCTATGTGCCTTGAAATGAGGCCTTCGCGGCCCTGACCGCCTCCGGTCGGCCGGTGTAGCATCCTGCCCGGCCGACCGGCCCATAAGGCGGTTCGATGACTCTCATCTCTCCAGAAGCTTTACTCGCCCCCGAGGTCTTTTCATGATCACCCAGGATCCAAG
>JAYUUU010000465.1:0-13694 GCA_043754395.1 Vicinamibacteria bacterium | reverse complement strand
TGCTTCGTCGCCCTCGCTCGATGAGCTTCCTCGCGATGACGACGTGGGGTTTCTCTCAACAGTCACGGACGAAGTCCGTGAACCGACTCGCAATGACGGACGCGGACGAACATCGTGGATTGCTTCGTCACCCTCGTTCAACGGGTTCCTCGCAATGACGGCGAGCGGTGACGTGCGCCGGGTTGCGGGCACGCGCAGCGTCCCCCGAGGAGAGGCTTCGCGCTGTCCCTACTGACGCAGCTTCGGGACGTCGCCCCACTTGAGCTTCGTTCGGAGGAGCTCGAAGTAGTCACGGGCCGCCGAGGTGACCAGTTTCAGGCGCCTTCCCCCGCGGCTCACCACCAGTTCGGCGTCGGGCGCCACTTCGCGGCTCCACTGTCCGTCGACCGTGACATGCACCGGTGAACCGGACGAGCGCACCTGGATTCGAACCGGGGACGTAGCGGGGATCACCACCGTCCGGTTCGACAACATGTGTGGACATATGGGCGTCAACACCACGGCGTCGAGCGCGGGGTGAAGGATGGGTCCGCCGGCCGCGAGGTTGTAGGCGGTGGAACCTGTGGGCGAAGAGACGATCAGGCCGTCGGCGCGGAAGTCCGACATGAAACGGTCGCCGACCGAGACCGTGAACTCGACGATGCGGGAGACCGTCGCCGCCTTCGCGATCGTCACGTCGTTGAGGCCCTCGTGAGTCGTGGAGACACTGCCGCGCACCAGGGCCACGTGAAGCATCGAGCGCCAGGAATACGCGTAGTGGCCCGAAACCAGGGTCTTGAGCGCTTCCTCGACCTCTTCGCTCGTGATCTCGGTGAGAAAGCCCAGCGAGCCGAGGTTGACCCCGAGCACCGGCGTCTCTTCGTCGATCACCCGTTGCACGGCGCGGAGGAGTGTCCCGTCCCCGCCAAGGACCACCACGGCATCGATGGGATCGCGGGCCTTCTCCAGGACCACCTCACACCCAAGCGATTTCAGGATGTCGAGGACCCTCAGTCGCGTGGGGTCGTTCTCCGGCAGATCGTCGCGCGTGAATAGAGCGATCTTCATTATTCCGCCGCCATCATGTCAGACCTGACGCACCGCCGTCACTTCGCGGCCAGGCGCCACCGCGTGCAGGAAGAACTCGCGATTGCCGCCGGAACCGTCGATCGCCGAACGGCAGACCGCGACCACGCGGAAGCCGAGCCCTTCGGCGGACTCGCACACGCCGAGCATGACACGTGAATGGACCGAAACGTCGCGCACGATGCCTCCGCTGCCCACGTCCGCGCGACCCGCCTCGAACTGCGGCTTCACGAGCGAGACGATGTCCGCGCCGGGGGCCAGGATTCTGGCGAGAGCCGGGAGGATCTTCAGGATCGAGATGAAGGACACATCCATCGTGGCGAGACTCGGGCGCTCGGGCAACGCTTCTTCTTCGAGGTGCCGTGCGTTCGTGCGCTCGGACAGGATGACGCGAGGGTCCTGGCGCAGTCTCTCGTGGAGCTGACCCACACCGCTGTCGAACGCGTAGACCCGGGAGACGCCGCGGGCGAGCAGCACCTCAGTGAAGCCCCCGGTCGAACTGCCGATATCGACAGCGACGCGTCCCTCGCAGTTGACGCGAAACGCATCGAGCGCGCCGATCAGCTTGTGCGCGCCGCGGGACACCCAGGCCTCTTCGCCATCGACCTCGAGGCCGGTCTCCTCGGTGACCTGCAGGCCGGCCTTGGGGCGCTCCACGTGAGCGACGCGCACCCGGCCGGCCAGGATCAATGCCTGCGCGCGCTCACGGGATGGCGCCAAACCCCGCCTCACGATCTCGAGATCGAGGCGGCGGCGCACCAAGATCAAGACGCCCGGTGGATGATCCGGGACGCAAGATCGCGCAGCAGGGTCGCTTCCGGTCCAAAGCTGTGCAGGGCTTTCGCGGCCTGATCGTGCAGATCGGACGCATGTCGGCGCGACTCCTCGAGACCGTGGAGGGCCACCCAGGTGGCCTTGCCCGACTTCACATCCTTCCCGGGCGTCTTGCCGAGCGCCTTGGCGTCGCCGCTCACATCGAGGATGTCGTCGACGATCTGGAACGCGAGGCCGATGGGCTCGGCGTAGGCGCGAAGGGCTCCCTGCTGCGCAGCCGAAGCGCCGGCAAGGAGACCGCCGCCAACCACCGTGGCCACGATGAGCGCGCCGGTCTTTGTGCGATGAATGCGCTCGATATCCTCGGGAAGGGCCTTCACTCCCTCGTACTTCAAGTCGTCCATCTGACCGCCGATGAGACCCGCGGTGCCGCAGGCGCGGGCGAGAAGAGCGAGGGCCTGCAGAACAACACCGCTCTGCACGACCGACCCATCTCCCGTGGCGATGATCTCGAAGGCCAGGGTCTGAAGCGCGTCCCCCGCGAGAATCGCGGTGGCCTCGTCGAAGGCCTTATGGCAGGTGGGGCGCCCGCGGCGCAGATCGTCGTCATCCATAGACGGAAGATCATCATGAATGAGCGAGAACGTGTGAATCAGCTCCACCGCGCACGCGAAGGGCAAGGCCTTCAACCGACCTTCGTTGCCGTCGATCGCGTAAGCCGCGGCGAGGGCGAGCAGGGGTCGAACCCTCTTTCCTCCCGCGAAGACGCTGTAGCGCATCGCGGCGTGAACGCGCGTGGGCCACGCCGACTCGGGCGGCAGCGAGCGCTCGAGGGCAAGGTCGACCTGCGACCTCAGTTCATCGAGGTTTGGATCCAAGCGGGGGGTCTTCGAATTCAGCGTGGGGGCTCGGCCTTGGGCGCACGGTCCAGGACCTTGCGCGCGTCCTGCGAGAGCACTTCGATCTTCGCTTCCGCTTCTTCCAGACGCTCCTGACAGAACCGGGCGCGGGAAATCCCTTCTTCGTAAAGCTTCAGCGACTCTTCAAGGGAGAGGTCGCCCTTTTCGAGGGAGGCCACAATCTTCTCGAGGCGAGAGAGAGCGGTTTCGAACGATTCCTGGTTCTCTTCGTTTCCGGCCAAGCTCGTCATGCCTCCTCTTCCCTCTCCGTCACGGTTGTGCGCAACCGACCGCGCGAGAGCCGGACCACGACTGGATCACCGGCTTTGACGTCGTCGGCACTGAACAGAATACGCCCCGCGGGCGTCGTGGCGAGAGCATAGCCGCGGCTCAAGACCGCGAGAGGCGAGAGAGCGTCGAGGGTGGCTACGAGTCCAAGGAATCGCGAGCGACGACGGTCCTTCTGCGCCACCACAAGCCCCCTCATGAACAAGACCGCGCGGTCGACGCGCGCGTGAGCTCGGCCGAAGACCTCTCTCGGAGCCTGGGCCTCACAACGCGTGGTGAGATCCCGGAACGCGGAAACGCGCGTCGCGTGGGCCCGGTCGAGAACGACTCGCGCCCGCGTGAAGGCGGCAGCGAGCCGGCCGCGAAGTCTCTCGAGCTTCGTGCGCTCGCGTTCCATCACGCGGTGGGTCGACACCGCGTCGAGACGGCGGCGCCATCGCTCGCGGTTCGCATCCATCGCTCGCCCTAAGCCAACACTCGCGTTCTCGGTGCGCAGCGTCGCTTGACGTTGAATGTCGACGACCATCCCGGCCGCGACCGACGGCGTCGAAGCGCGGACATCGGCGACCAGGTCGGCGATGGTGAAATCGGTTTCGTGTCCGACCGCGGAGATGACCGGCGGTCGGGACGCCACAATGGCTCGAGCCACCGCCTCGTCGTTGAACGGCCACAGTTCCTCGATGCTGCCACCGCCACGGGCCACGATGATGGCGTCGACATCCTCCCTCTCAGCGAGCAGCCGGATCGCGGTGGCGATCTCGAGGGCCGCGCCTTCACCCTGAACCCGTGTGGGCGAGAGAAGGAGGCGCACGCGAGCTCCGCCTTTTACGAGGGTCCGCTCGATGTCGTGGCGAACCGCGCCGGTGGGCGAAGTGACCAGGCCGACCGTGCGCAGAATTGTCGGAAGTTTGCGTTTACGGCCTTCCGCGAAGAGGCCTTCGTCCAGCAGCCGCGCCTTCAAGGCTTCCAGTGCCCGCTGGAGGTCCCCCGCACCCAGGGGCTCGAGCACGTCGACATGCAGGGAGTAGCGACCGCCCGGCGCGAAGATCCGGATGGCGCCCATGGCCACGACACGCAGGCCCTGCTTGGGCTCGACTGCAAGCTCGGCCCGGCGGTCCGCCCACACCATGGCTTCGAGGGTGGCGCCTGCGTCCTTGAGAGTGAAGTACGTATGGCCGCTCGCTACAACCTTCACTTGAGAGATCTCCCCCATCACACAAACCGAGGAAAAGCCGATCGCGATCTGGCGGCTGAGCTTGTCGGTGAGTTCGGAAATGGATATCGGGGTGCGAGAGGGAACGGGGGCGGGCTCCGCCGCGGGAGCGGTCTCGGATAACGCGGAAGGCGCAGGCTCGAACAATGTGGATTGGAGCCGTTCCCGCAACGGCCGATCCGAAGCGGCTCTTTGTGGCGGGGGCGGGGTGCGTCGCGTCGTCATCGGAACTTCGTCAACGCAAAGCCTAGAGCGAGAGGACTTCGGTCTCGGTGAGGAACATCCGGTCGATCGAGGATGCGCGGCCGGTGTCTTCATCGATCGCCACCACCACCGCCGCGAAACGCGGATCGGCCTTCGCGGTTTCGAACTTCGCAGGCAGGCCGTCGATGAAGCGCTTGATGATGATGTCCTTCTCGACCCCGATCACCGAATCGTAGGGGCCGGTCATCCCGATATCCGTGCAGTAGGCAGTGCCCTTGGGGAGAATCCGGTGGTCACAGGTGGGCACGTGGGTGTGCGTGCCCACCACAACAGAGGCGAGGCCGTCCATGAAGAATCCCATCGCCGCTTTTTCCGATGTGGTCTCGGCGTGCATATCGACCAGGATGACCGGCGTTTCCTTCCTGAGTTCCTCCGCGATCTTCTTCCCGATCGTAAACGGGTCGTCGATCGCGCCATTCATGAACACTCGGCCGGAGAGATTGAGGGTTGCGACCTTCACTCCAGTCCGGCTCTTGCCTACGTGGTGCCCCTTGCCGGGCTGCCCCACCGGATAGTTCGCCGGACGGAGAAGCTGCGGGAACACGTCCATGATCGACATGATTTCGCGCTTGTCCCAGATGTGATTGCCCGAGGTCAGGCAGTTCACACCGAGGCTCAGGAGTTCCTCGGCGAGTTCGCGGGTGACGCCGTTTCCGCCTGCGAGATTCTCGGCGTTGGCGATGCAGTAATCGATGGAGCGCTTGCGCAGGATCTTCGGCAGGGCCTGTTTGAGGATGGCGCGGCCCGGAGAGCCGACGATGTCGCCGATGAGGAGGACGTTGATCATGGCAACATTGGACCGGGGAAGCTCAAGGAGAAGGACACACTCAAGGTTACATGTTCCAGCAGACGATTCAGGACGCGCTCAATCTGGCCGAGGCCGGCCCCGGGCCGGAGGACGTGCTCGAACGGGTCACGTCGACGATCCGCGCCTTCGAACGATTCGAGGGGGCTGAGATCCTCGCCGAGACCCCGGCCGGCCTGCGAAGGTTCGTGGCTGCTCCCGGGCTGGGCGACCTGGGGGCGAAGATTCTCGACCTCCTCGGCGACGAACCCACCCTTCGGATCGACACGCAGGCCGACATGAGCTCGAAGGGTCTCGTCACCACTTCCGGCCTCGCCTCCCTGCTGGTTCTTCGCCTCCAGGCCCCCGGAGCCACCCGGGCCGCGATCGTTCTTGGCCACACTCGCGCCTGGTCCTTCGCGGCCGCTCCGCTCTCCCGCATCCGCAACGTCGGGGGCATGGCGCTTCGCCTCCTGCTGAGGCCTGCGGTCGAGTCGGCGTCTCCTGAGGAAGTGAGAAACCTGCGCGCCGAGGTCGCGCGCCTGCGTGCGCACGTGGCCACGCTGGAGAACGAAATCGTCGCCCAACGCGGAGTCAGCGATCTTGCAAGATAGGGACTAGCCTCGCCACGGTGGCAGGGTGCGCCGAACCCTGGCCCTCTCAGCGTCACGCTCAGCGGCGCATTGGGCTCCGAGCCTGGCTGTCCTGAAGCATCCGGATCTTCCAGAGTTCGCGGCTGCCGATCGCGAGAATCGGTTTCATCGCGAGGAGTCCAGTCCTTCCTATCTGGCTCTCCAGATACGACAGCTCTTTCAGGTTCGCCACCGCGTCCTCGCCCATCGTCATCTCGATGCCGGCGGCCCGGGCTATCAGCAGGCCCTTGGCGCGCAGCGAGAGCTCGAGGTGGATCTGAAGCAGGCACAGCATGTCGGCCACGACCTCGCCCGGGAAATGCGACTTCAGTCCCTCGAGGTACGCGCCGGTTCGTGTGCCCAGGACCTCCCCGCTCACGATGCTTTGGAGCATGGCCATCTCGCCGTCGAACTCGGATCCGAGCCAGACCCGCGTGGTCTTCTCGCTCCGGTCGAAGACAAACACGAGCAGCGGCGGAAGGGTCGCGAGGAGAACCAGCGCCTGGAGAATCGGGGGAAGGACGAAGTGGTTGAAGAAGGAGTGGATCACAATGGCCGCGACGATGCCGGGAACGAAGGTCAGCGCGGCCTTCTTGTGATCGTGGCGGTTCTTGGAGAGCACGGCGAAGGTGGCGGTCGTGGCGCCGTGGAGGATCGCGGTGCCGCAACCGCGCGCGAACCACAAGGACATCCCGGCCGATGGAAGTTGAAGGAGGTAGTCGATGTTCTCCACAAGGGCGAACCCGGCACCCACGGCGAACCCGAGAATGGCCGCGTCAACGAGAAACCCGACGCGATCGCGGCGGATCAGGAGGACAACCCAGAAAGCCTTCGCGAATTCCTCCACCAAAGGCGCCACGTATCGGGAGTAGGCCACGACGTCGAACCCGGCGCCCTCGAGCAGAGCCCGGTTCACCACGGCCGCGGCCAGGGCGGCGACGCCTCCGAGGGCAATCGATTCCAAGACCGCGCGCAGGCGAACGAGCTTGAAGCTGTCGAGGAGAAGGAGCAACCCGATGAAGAGCAGGACGGGCAGCAGGGCGATGGCGATGCGCAACGGGCTTCCTGACGTCTCCTGTACTCGGGACTACTTGAGGACCTTGAACGAAACCATCGTCTCGTGGCGCGGCTTCCGTCCCGGTTCGAACGCCGTGGCCTGACCGAAGGACACCATGAGATCGAGGACGGACACAGTGGTGATCGACAGGTCGATCTGTGCGCCCAGGTTCCACGTGGTGCCGCGCCGTGATCCCCGGTCCGGATTGGTGACGACAACGCCCCCGAAGGCGGCGGGCCGGATCCAGCTCGCGAAGAAGCCGGGCCGCCCGAGTCGGGAGAAACGAACCGGGGGGAGATTCAATTCGAGAGTCGATCGGACGAAGCTGCGCCCGGAGAGAGCGTTCAGTTCCGTCCCCGGGAACGCGTACCATTTCCGATAGCGCTTCTCGTCTCCGCGGTCGACCCGGTTGTTCCCGAAGCCCCCGAGGTAGTAACTCGCGAGGGGATTGCTCTGATCGCCCCAGGCGTAGCCGGCGGACGAACGGAGGAAGAGGGAAGCGTGGCCAAGGGGGAGGGGACGGCCGATGTCGAACGACCCCTGGAGCTTCGGGAAGGTTCCCCCGGAGGCGCGTTCGAGGCTGGCTTCGACTTCGCCGCGCACGCCTTTTTCGGAATCGACCTTGCCCACCGATCCGCGGAGGTTCGTGTAGGAGAGTCTCGCGCCGAGCGAGTGGATCGAGGTTGATGTCGACGCGACGTTCTGAAAGCCGGGCAGGGTGTCGAGCCTTCCGAACGTGTTCGCATCGATCTCGAGAGAGAGCTGCCGGGGATCGTCCCACAGAAGCGACTTCCGGTGCCCCAGCCCGATCGCGTATCCCTTGCGGCTCGTCCGCGTGGGACCGACGAGGTCGTAGAAATCGGCTCCGTTCCACTTGAAGCGCGCGGTCCAGTCGAATCGCTCGAACCTGAATCCCACGTGGAGCCGCTCGTTCGAGGGCAGCTCCGCGGCCTTTGAGTACGAGGCCGAGATCGATGCGCGATTGAGGCCGGCCGGATCGGAGAAGTTGAAGGCGTAGCCGAACGCCGCGAATTCACGATAGCCCTGCACGATCGGATACGCAGATTCGATGCGCATGGAGGCCAGAGAGTCGTATCCGCGCTCTCCCCCCCTGATCGGCTCGAACGACCTGGCCGCGGGAGATCCCACGTTCCAATCCTTGAGCTGTGGATGTTTCTCCACGAGCTTCTGGCCGAGGAACGAGATGGCGTTGATATCGTCGAGCGGCCTCGCCTCGATCCGGGCGGGCACGAAGCCCTCACCCGTGTAGCGGAACACGACCATCGAGTCGCCCCCCAGGGGAATGGGCCGGAAGAAACCCGTCTCGGCGTTGGTCAGGGCCTCCACTTTGCCGGTGGCGATCTCCAGGCGGAAGATGTTCGAGGCGCCGGTGTAGTACGAGCTGCCGTAGAGCGACCGGCCATCCGGAGAGAAGACGAAGTTGGAAGGGATGGCGACGCCGAAGTCGTGCTTCCTCATCGGAGTGGCGTCTCCCTTGAGAAGGGCCTCCGTCTCGAAGACCTGCAGCGAGTGCTGGCCGGTCACCTCGCCGATGGACGCCGAGATCCGCGAGCCATCGGGGGAGACGTCGAGGTCGTAGACCACCGGCCCGTAAGGCCAGGACTTCACCTGTGTCCACTCCGTCCAGGGTTCGGCCATTCGGACGATGGTGCAGATGCCGTTGTGATGGCGGATCCCCCACAACGACCGGTCGGAGTTGTTGAAAGCGAGATCGCCGATGCGCGCGTCCTTCTGCAGCACGCGCGTTCTCCCAGACCGCGTGTCGAGGGCGACGATGTCGCGCAGCGCGTTGTTGTCGGTTGTGTAGAAGACGGTCTTGGTCGCGGGGTCGAAGGCGAGGGACGTCACGGTGTAGAGCACCGGGCCTTTCACATCCACGAGACGCTCGATTGCGCCGTCCTCGAGGGAAATCGACCCCACGTGGCCGACGACGCCCGGGTAGTTGAACGCTCCGTAGAGTCGCCGGGTTTCCGGGTCGAAAAAGGCGCGGGAGACGGAACCAAGGGCGCGGGTCGACACGTCGGTGTAGGGCGTCGTGGGGTAGCGGCGGATCAACTCGAGATTCCTGTTCTGGAAATCCCTTTCGAAAGTGATCCACTCGCTCCACGCCTGGTCGATCGACCGGCCGAAGACGCGACGGAACTGCGTGGAGTAGTAGGCCTTGCTGCCCTCCTTGCGCGAAACCCACTCGATGACTTTTTCGGGAGAGTGCTCGAAGGCGAGCCACGACATGAAACGCGTGCCGTACAAGTACGCGTTCGCCGACAACTGGAAGTCGATCTTCACGCCTTCGGAGACGAGGCCCAAAGGATCGTAGAAGCGGCTGTGGTCCCTGACCATGGCCCGGAACACCATTTCGTCGTAGCCGCCCTGCGCCCGCCCGATGCCGCCCGCCATGAACGTCTCGAAGAACACCGCGCTGCCTTCGAGGTACCAGCGAGGCACGGCCACCCGCGGCGCGGTCAGCAGGAAGTAGAGGACGCTCTCCGGGTAAAGGGCGACCGGGGCGACCTTGCCGGCGAAAACTCTTCTGAAGAGTCGTTCGCTTGAAAGACCCCGGTCCATCGTCGCCACGTGAACCAGCTCGTGGTTCATATAGGTGTTCATCCGCTCGTTCGACGAGAACGTTTCGTACGCGTAGTTCGCGGGAGCGAGGTAGAAGGTCATGCCGTTGTTCGGAACGGCGCCGGCGCTGGCGTTACCGCTGTCGGAGAAGTCGACGAGCAGGAGATTGATCTTGTCCTTGGGATCAAACCCGAAGATCCGGCGCTGGAAGGCCATCGAGTTCAAGAAGGCTTTGCCGAGGTAGGGGATCAGGAACGACTCGGCCCCGCCTGGGTAGACGATCTTGAGTTTTTCCGTCTCGAGGGTCTTGAGCTGCGCGGCCGCCGGGTCAGCAGCGACCAGGAAAGCGAGGGCCAGTAGAGCGCTAACGCGGCCGGGCATCTTGCGACTCCGCAGGAAGGGCTCGCCCCGCGAACGGGGCGAGCGAGGTGGCGGTGGTTCCTGCGGCCTCGTGCGTAGTCTGGGGCCGGAGCCTATTGTTCGCGCGCCGCGGCCTTGCCGAGCGCTTCGAAAACGCCTGGTTTGCCGAGGACGTCCATAGCACCCGACTTGCCGAGGATCTCGAACACACCAGGGCGGCCGAGGGCTTCGATGGCGCCGGACTTTGAAAGCGCCTCGAAGACGCCCGGGCGTCCGAGAGCCTCGACCACGGCGGGCCGGCCAAGAGCCTCCATCGCGCCGGACTTGGCGAGCGCGTCGAAGACGCCGGCTTTGCCAAGGGCTTCGATGGCGCCCGACTTGCCGAGAGCCTCGAGGACGCCGGGCTTGCCGAGGGCTTCGTAGACGCCGGCCTGGGCGAGGGCCTCGCGCGCGCCGGCCTTGCCAAGAGCCGACAACGCCGATCCGTCGCCCGTGGAGTCGCCATAGCCGAGACCGAAGGCCTTGAGACCGCTCGCCTTGCCGAGGGCTTCCACTACGCCGGGTTTTCCGAGCACATCGAGAACGCCGGGTTTGCCGAGGGCTTCGAATACCCCGGGGCGACCGAGGGCTTCGAGGGCTCCGGCGCGGCTCAGGGCTTCGAACACGCCGGCCTTGCCCAGCGCCTCGAGAACGCCGGGCGCGGCGAGCGCGGCGAACACGCCGGGGCGCCCCAGCGCCTCGCGCACCTCCGCCTGCGCGAACACGGAATGGAGGACCTTGTCCTTGCTCAGCCGATCGAAGGTTTCGCTCTGCAGGAATTCCTGAACCTGCGGGTCCACAACCTGCACGTCGCTCGCGCCGACCTGGGGTGCTTGATATCGCTTCGCTGCTCCGACCGTGCCCGCGGCGGCGGGTTCGGCGGGCGGGTAGCCCGTGAGGACAACGTATCCAATGCCGGCGACCGCGATCGCCGAAATGCCCAACGCGATAAGACGCTTCTCCGACATGCGTTTATTCCTCAAGGTGAGTTTGTGTTTGGGGTTTGGAACGAATTTCGCCCGAAGGGGCCCCGACCGATGGATACAAGAAGTAGAACACACCCCCCACGCGTCATCAAGCCGATCGACCGACATGGGCGACCCGAGGCGCACAGATGCCCCCGATCTCAAAGGCGAGGCGGGCTGCTAAATTCGCCGCCCACAGGAAAGCCCATGCCCGCGGACGAGATCACCGCCGAAGCCTCTCCGCCGGGCGTTGCCGCGGTGGCGGCCGCGTTCGACGGTTTCGCCCGACGCAATCGCCTGCCCGAATCCCTCACCCAGCCCACTCAGGTGGCGCTCGACGAGATACTTTCGAACATCGTCAAGGCCGGGTTCGAGCCCGGCGTCACGGGGAACGTGAATGTCTTGTTCGCCATCGTCGGCCCCTCGGTCGAAATCGTCGTCAGCTACAATGGCGCCCCTTTCGATCCGCTGTCGCGGCCCGATCCTTTAACCCGGGGCCGTCTCGAGGACCGTGCGGTGGGCGGGCTTGGGATCTATCTCGTGAAGAAACTCATGGATGCCGTCGTCTACGAACGAGTCGGCGAGACCAACCGGCTGCGCCTCACGAAGAGAGTGGGGACGTGAGTCTCTCCTTGCGTGAAGACCGCCGCAACAAAGGCCTCCTTGTCGCGCCGATCGGCCGGATCGATTCCAATACCTCGGGCGAACTCGAACGCGCCCTGCTCGCGAGGGCAGTAGAGCCGCGCCTCGTGGTCGACCTCTCCGGCGTCGAATACGTGAGCAGCGCCGGCCTGCGTGTCTTCCTGATGCTCGCGCGCAATGTGAAGGCTTCAGGGGGAACCCTTGTACTCTGCGCCCTCTCGGCCTCGGTCCGTCAGGTATTCGACCTCGCGGGCTTCACAACGTTGTTCACCGTTGAAGCATCGACGGAGGATGCCTTCGCCCGGCTTCCCTCCTGATGTCGGACCCTCAGGCGAAGCTCGAGCGTTCCGTCGCCCGGCTGAACTCCCTCCTCGAGGTCTCCCGGGCCCTGGCTGTGGAGATCGATCTCGACCCGCTCCTGGCCGTGATCCTCGAGAAAGCCGCCTCGATCCTCGAGGCGGAGCGAAGCACGATTTTCCTGTATGACCCCGCGGTTCGCACACTGCGCCTCCACCTCTCCGCCGAACTGGCGCGCGGCTCGGTGGTCGTGCCGATCGGCGTCGGCATCGCGGGCCACGTCGCGCAGACCCGCGAGGTGCTGAACATCCCCGACGCGTACGCCGACGCGCGCTTCAACCCGCAGTTTGATCGCGAGACCGGCTTCCGCACCAGGAGCATCCTCTGCGCCCCGCTGTTGTCGCATAAGGGTGATCTCGTGGGCGTGATTCAGCTCCTGAACCGCGCGGGCGGCGGAACGTTCGGCGAGGACACGGAGGAAATGCTTTTGGCCTTCGCCTCGGTCGCGGGCGTCGCCATAGACCGCGCCACGCTCGTGGAGGCCGCGCTCGAGGCGCAGCGCGTCGAAGAAAGCCTGCGTCTGGCCCACGACATCCAGATGTCGATGTTGCCCCGGGTGTTGCCCACAGGGCCCGGGCTCGACCTGAGCGCCTCCCTGACCCCCGCGCGCTCCGTTGGCGGGGACTTCTATGACGTCTTGAAGGTGGGCGACCGGTTATGGTTCGCGGTCGGGGACGCTTCGGGGAAGGGCATGGGCGCCGCCCTCTTCACGGCGATGACTCTGACCCTGTTCCGTGTGGCCGCGTCGATCGCACGCGATCCGGGCGAGGCGCTCGCGCGCATCAACCGCGAACTGGCCCGCGACAACTCCAGCCTGATGTTCGTGACCGTTTTCGCGGGCGTTCTCGATGTTGCAAGTGGCGAGGTGGTGTACGCGAACGCCGGCCACCCTGCGCCTTATGTGCTTCGCTCGGACCGTGTCCACGCCCTCGACGCGCCGCCCTCAACAGCACTCGGCGTGATCGAGGAAGTCGAGTATCCCCTCGGTCGAACAGCGCTTGGACCTTTCGAAGGACTGCTCCTCTTCACGGACGGCGTCACCGAGGCCCAGAGTCCGGCGGGCGCGTTGTGGGGCACGGAGCCGCTCGAGGCCTTCCTCCGCGAGCACCGGACGGGCACCTGCCTCACGTTGACCCGGGAACTCGTGGCTCGGGTGAAGGGGTTCGAAGCCGGCGCGCCGCCCGCCGACGACCTCACGGTGTTGGCGCTGCGTCGCGGACCCACGTAAGTTTCGCCGCGTCCTGCTAGGCAGGGTTCCGACACACGACGATGATCGTTCGGTCGTCGGTGGCCTTGAGACCCTCGGCGAACTCATCGGCTTTCTTGAGCAGATGTTCCTTCATCGTGTTCGCGGACGTGCCGGGGAGGGCGAGCACGAACTTCGTGAGCCCCTCTTCGCCCAGTTCCTCACCCTTGCTGTTCCAGGTCTCGGAGAAGCCGTCGGTGAAGACCACCAGCCGGTCGTGCGGGTCGAGGTTCGCCGTGCCGGTTTCGTAGGCCACGTCCTCGAAAAGGCCCAGCACCATGCCGCCGGTCTTCAGGCGGTCGACCTCCCCGCCGCCGCGGGAGAGGATCGGCGCGTTGTGGCCGGCGTTCACGTACTCGAGGTGGCCGGTGTGCAGATCGAGGCGCCCGAGGAAGAAGGTCACGTACTTGTTCGCCGGGACGTTCTGGGTGACGAGGTTGTTCATCTCGGAAAGGGCCTGCATCAGGTCGTCGTCGAGCCAGTGATCGCGAACCGCCGCGCGCAGAATGGTCATGATGAGGGC
>JAYUUU010000464.1:0-2030 GCA_043754395.1 Vicinamibacteria bacterium | reverse complement strand
GAGGTGTCCTTGTCCCAGGGAATGAAGACGAACTTCTTCTGGCCTCCGTACTGATAAAGGTAGAAGTTGTTCATCCCGAACTGGCCGACCATGCCGTCGTACTCGGCGCACGCGTTCTCGGTCGCCAGGTAGGTCAGGAATTTCTTCACGTCGATGTAGGTCTCCATCGCGGCCGCGTATCCCGATTGCGGCGTCTGATTGATCGCCTTGATGAAATCGGCGAGGCCGGTGTCCAGCTTGCCCTCGTTCGTCTGCGCTTCGAAAGGCACCGGCGAATACGTGGCGCTGCCGTCGCCCTTGTAAGTGAACCGATAGTCGTCGGTGTATTCGTAGTCGAACAGCGTTCCGCTCTCCTCGCCGAGCCGGGCCTTGAGGAAAGGTTTCGAAACCGCCTCGATGATTGTGTAGAGCCCCCAGAAGTCGGTGTTGATGGAGAGACGGCAGAAGGCGATCTGCGGCGCGGCGATTCCCACGGCCTCGAAAACGCTGTTCGCGAGGACCTCGCGCATCATGCTCGGATCCTGGGTGACGTTGTCGAGGACCATGCTCTTGTACCCGTGGAATTCCTGGCCCGACACGTATTTGTTGAAGTCGAGCTTCAACCCGGGCTTCTCGCCACTGCGTGAACCGGCGCCGCGCGAACGGATGCCAACCTGCTTCACGGTCTCACCATCGACGGTGAGGTTCGCGGCGTAGTACTGGTTCGTCTGGAAGTTCGCGCGCAGCGCCGCCCAGTCGGCCGGGTCAAGCTCGAGTTTGCACTCGTGCAGGCGGCCCTGGTCGAAGATCGGGTCGGCGGCGTCCGCGGTACCGGCGCAGAGCGAACCAACGACAAAAGCCAGGGGAACGAGATGTCTCATTGAGCGCATGGGACGAGTCCTTTCGTGTTGCGGAGGATAACGCCGCCTTTGGGCAGAGCGTTCAATGGGTTGTGCGCGGCGTCACGGAATCATGACCTGAATGCGGCCCACCAGGGTGAAATAGCGACCTTTGTTACCGGGAACAGGGGCAATCAGGGGGTCGTTGTAGCTCTCCCACAAGGCGTTGCCTTGAAACTTCAGGAAGTCGGAAGCCCAGTAGTTGAGACCGGCGGCGATGGCGGTAGCGCCGGACGGCGCGATGTTGCGCGTCCGGTTCCCATACCCCGCGAACCCTGACGGGTCGCCGGTGTCGTCGAACTTGAGTCCTTCAATGCGCGCCGCGATTTCGAGCGCGCCTTTTCCTCCCTGAAAAACGGACTTCTTCGGGGTGATGGTCGTGGCTTTCTTTTCCCCGGTCAAGAGGTAGGTCGCGTGCACGCTCCAGCCTCGCCCTCGTACATCGGGGATGTCCTGGCCCGTGGATCCCTGGCCGAGGCGCTGCTCTCTCATCTCGAGATACTCTCCGATGATCCGGAACGGGCCCCGCGAATAGGCCGCGTCACCACCAAGGCGGCGGCGCGTTCCTTTCACATGAGCGCGTTCCCAGAAATTGAACCCCGAGGCGGTGCGACCCTGGCCGCCTTTGGGTGAGGGCTCGCGAGTACCGATCCTCGCGTTGGGCTCCACCTTGCCCTGCATGAACGAGCCGCCGAGGACGAGGCCCTTCGCGGGTTCGTAGGCGAGCCGCGCCGCGACCGACTCCTCGGAACGCTGGTCGGACGATGCGCCGTCGCCTTTGAAGCCCCCGACGCCGTACCAGACCTTTCCAATCTCGCCGCTCAGGCCAACGCCCCACTCGCGATCCGGAGCCAGGCGACTGGCGGCCATCGAGCGATCGACGAAGTCCGTCTTCGCGGCCGATGTGAGGAATTCCGGGCTGACCTCGGGCTTGAAATGCCCGACCAGAAGGGCCGCCTTCTTCGAGAACTGGTAGCCCACCGTGGTGTCCTTCAGGCGGCCGCCGGCCTGCGAGTTTCGAGGGTCGACCACGAACTCGAACGACAGTTTGCCGAACTCCGCCTTCAACCCGACACGCAGACGGGAAAGCTCTCTCTCTTCCGAGCGAAGCGGGCCGAGGTCGGTCTCCTTGGGCTCCCAGTCGAACTTGCG
>JAYUUU010000463.1:0-3128 GCA_043754395.1 Vicinamibacteria bacterium | reverse complement strand
TCACTCCTTTCCTCGTCCGCAGTTGGGAGATCCCGATCGCCGCGGCTCAGGGTAAGCGTGTGGTGTCGGCGGAGCGCGTCGCGAAGCGGATGGTCATTGCTTTCGAGGGGGATCTCTTCTTCGTTATCCACCTCATGATTGCGGGTCGGTTCCACTGGCGGAAACGGAGCGCCGCGGTTGCGCGCCGGACGGACCACCTGGCCCTGGACTTCGACAACGGGTCCTTGTTCCTTACCGAGGCCTCGACCAAAAAGCGCGCCTCGCTCTTCGTGGTTCAAGGACGCGATGGGCTAAGAGCGCACGATCCGGGCGGCCTCGAACCTCTTACCTCATCACTGGTGGAGTTCCGCGCGCGTCTGCTCATCGAGAATCACACGGTCAAGCGGTCGCTCACCGATCCGAGGCTCTTCGCGGGCATCGGGAACGCGTACTCCGACGAGATACTTCATCGCGCGCAGCTCTCGCCTTTGACCTGGACCACGCGGCTTTCGGATGAAGAGATCGAGAGGCTTCACAAGGCGACCCTGGCCACTCTTAACGAATGGTGCGACCGGCTCCGGGCTCAGTGGGGAGCGAAATTCCCGGAGAAGGTGACGGCCTTCCATCCCGATATGGCGGTTCATGGAAAGGCGAAGAAACCCTGTCCGATCTGCGCGACCCCCGTTCAACGGATCGCCTACGCCGACAACGAATGCAACTACTGCCCCACCTGTCAGACCGGCGGGAAGCTGCTCGCCGACCGGGGGCTCTCCCGCCTGCTCCGCAATGACTGGCCGAAGTCGCTCGAGGAACTCGAAGAGTGGAAGGCGGCGCGCCGAAACTGAGGCTCCTTGACTCCTGTAGCCCTCACGCCTACGCTTCTTTCATGGGTCTTAAAGGCATTCTCGAAAAAATGAAACTCGTCGAGTCGGACGAGCCCGAGGCCGAGGCATCGGTGGCCGCGGTCAGGGCGGTGCCCTCCTCCACCGCGGCTCGCAAGCCCGTGGCTCCACAGGCCCCGCCGCCTTCCATGAAGGACATCATCCACCGCGTTCCCGCGCCGCGGCTCGACGAGCAGTCGCTCTCGGGAAACGACGACATTCCCGACTTTCCTTCTATCTACAAGGCCTCCGGAGTCAAAGACCCCGCTCACGGTTTCACGGCCTATAAGGTGCTCGAGATCCTTTCGTCGGCCGACTTCGAGGCTCTCGACGCGAAGGCCAAGGCGGCGGCGCTCTCCGGATTCCTGCGCATGAACCCCGCAGGTCCGGTGCCGATCGAAGACGTCATCCAGGACGCGCTCGCCCGCGACACCGCGCTCGACGGCTTCGAAGGATTCCTCCGGATGAAGCTCGACGCGCGGAATTCCGATCGTGAGAAGGAAAACGCCGCGCTGCAGGCGGGCATCGACGAACTCGCCCGCAAAAACCGGGAGAAGATCCAGGCGAATCTCGAAGCGATCGCCAAGGAGCAGGAACGTTTCGCCTCGTGGCAGGCTCGAAAGCGCATCGAGGAACAGAAACTCTTCGAAGCGGTCGGGCCTTTCGTCGAGAAAAATCCGGTCTCCGTCGGCGACTCATCGCATGAAACCAAGGACGCGCCAGAAAAAGCCTGAGGCAAAAGGCCCCCAAAGACCGCACCCATCACGCTCACCAGAAGCGAAACCCAGGAGAAACGCTCATGTTCGGTCGGCTCGGCAGACTCATCAAATCGTGGATCGGCTTCTTCATCTCGTTCGGCGAAGACCCGGAGGTGATGCTCCAGGAATCGATCGAGGAGATGCGTAACACTCTCCCCAAGCTGAACCAGATCCTCATAACCACCCGCGCCACCGTGATCCGGCTGGAGCAGGAAAAGGATGAGATGGAGCGCAAGGAGAAGCAGCTCGTCGCCTCCATCCAGGCGGCGCTTCGTGAAGGGAGCCTAGAGGCCCGTCGCATCGCGCAAGACGACGCTTCCACCCTCCAGCAGATCCGGATGGAACTCACCGCGAGCCGGGAGCAGCACATGGCCGCGTCGAACGCCTTCGAGAACGCACAGCTCACCGTCGACGACATCAAGACGAAGCTCAAGACCAAGATCGAGCAGGCGCGGCGGGCCATTCACGAATCGAAGAAGGCCGAGGTGATGAAGAGCGCGGCGAGTGCCCTCGCCGAACTCGACACCTACGGCACCGGCGCCACCACCGAGAAGTACCTCGAGGAAATCAAGCAGAGGGTCGCGGAGAGCAAGGCCTCAGTCGAAATAGCGACGGGCGGGCTCGACGTCGACCGCATCAAGATGGAACGCAAGGCGCGCCAGATCCAGGCCGACGGCATCCTCTCCGAGTTCGAGGTGGAGATGGGCCTTAAGAAACCGGACGCGGTGGCGGTCGCCGCCCCCTTTCCCGAGGCGGCCCCGGGCCAGCAGCAGAAGACACCGCAGGCAGGTTCGTAACTCCCCTCAGTGCTCGAGAAGCACCCTCTCCTCAAGCGAGCCATCGCGAACCAGTACCAGGTGATCCTGGTGGCGGCCGCGTCCGCCCTCGCCGTGGCCACGATCTCGCCTCTGCCCTTTCTGATGCTTTTGGGCGCCGAGTTCATGGTGATGCCGTTCATGTTCGAGAGGCTCAAGCGACGGCTCGAGATAGAGAAGAAATACGCGGCCCGGCAGAGCGAAAGCCTGTCGCAGAACGAGCGCTACGACCAGCTCCATCCCGACCAGAAGCTTCGCTACGACGGACTCAAGAAACTCTGCCGGCAGATCCAGGGGAACTACCAGGGCCTCACCACTGCGAGCCAGAGCATCCTCTCCGAGTACAGCGACAAGTTCGAGGCGATTCTCGCCACCTGTCTGCGGCGTCTTTGGCTGGTTCGAAAGTACGACTCGATGATCCGCGCCTTCGATGCCGAGAAGGTCAAGGCGGAGACGGAGAAGCTCAAGGCCTCGCTCGCGGTCGAGGGTCTCGCCCCCAGGGTGGCGGAGGCGTGGAAGCAGAATCTCGAAATCAAAGAGAAGCTTCTCGCCGCGGTCGACCGCAACGTGGCGAACCGGGAGGCGCTCCTGGCCGAGCTCGATTCCCTGGAATCGCTTTTCCAGCTCCTGCTTCAGAAGTCGCTGGCTGCGACCGACGCCCAGGCCTTCTCGCAGGAGATGGACGACCTCCTCTC
>JAYUUU010000462.1:0-6002 GCA_043754395.1 Vicinamibacteria bacterium | reverse complement strand
TGGCCTCATGACCCATCTCGCCTCGGCGGATGAGGATGAGATCGCCACGGCCCGTCAGCTCGATGTCTTCGATGAGGCGATCATCCGGCTCGAGACTCTCGGAATCCGGCCGCGACTCATTCACGCCGCGAACAGCGCGGGAATGGCGCACGTGCGGGAGACCCACAGCGCGGTTCGGCCGGGTCTGCTCCTCTACGGTCTCGCCCCGCGGCCACTCGCACCCACCATCATGGTGAGACCCGCGATGGAGCTGCGCGCCCGGGTGGCGCTGGTGAAGACCATCTCCGCGGGAACACCCGTGAGTTATGGAGGGCGCTTCGTGGTCGGCAAGGACACAAGGATCGCGACCATCAACGCGGGTTATGCGGACGGAGTTCCGCGGACGAATCTCATGCGGGAGAAAGGGGCGCTGCGTCACGGCGCGTCGGCCCTGAAGGTCGCGGGCACCGTGTGCATGGACCTCACCATGCTCGACGCCACGGATGCGCCGAACCTGAGGACCGGCGACGAAGTGACAATCTTTGGCGAAGCGCCAACCGCGTGGGATCTGGCGGAGTGGGCGGGTACCAACGCCTGGGAGATCCTGACCTCGGTGGGCGCGCGCGTGCCTCGTCGCCATACCCAAGGCGGCGACGAAGTTGGTCAGGAGACCGGGGAGCCCAAGGCATGACCCGCCGAGCGCTCGTGGCCATGCTCGCCGTCCTCCTTCAAGGATGCACGGAGCTGATCGTCCAGGATGGGAAGACACGCGCGGGCATCCTTCTTCCCAAAGACGCGCCCGTCGAATTGGAACGCGCCGCTAGAGAGCTTCAGGCGTATGTGAAGAAGACCTCGGGCGCGGAACTGCGGATAGGGACCGAAGGCGGAGGCCCTGGCGAACGGGTAGAGATCCGGCTCGCCGTGACGCCCCTTGGAATAAGCCGCGGCGGCGACCCAAAGACCGAGATCGTCCACGAGGATGGCTACGCGATCCAGAGCAGGGGCCGCACGATCACGATCATGGGCGGGTCCCCCAGAGGAACCCTCTACGGCGTCTACGACTTCATCGAGCGCGCGCTCGGCGTTCGGTGGTTCATGCCCACCGAAATGGGCGAGGACATCCTCAAGTCGACTTCGATCCCCGTTCCCGAGCTTGCCATCGTCAAGAACCCGGCCTTCCCCTCGGTGAGCGGATTCACCTGGGCGGGGAGCCCCGGGGCCGAGGACTGGGAACTGAGGATGCGGGTGAAGGTCGGCAAGGCGGTCACCTTCGGCCACAACTGGTACAACATCCACCGCTATTCGAAAGAGACCTTCGAGGCGGACCCCGAGATGTTCGCCCTCGTCTCTGGCCAACGCGGCCGCAGCACTCAACTGTGTTCGAGCAACCCGAAGGTCATCCAGGTGACCGTCGAAGCGGCGCGCCGCTACTTCAAGGCGAACCCCGACGCTCCGCTCTTTTCGATCAGCCCGAATGACGGCCTTGGCTGGTGCGAATGTGAGCGGTGCAAGAACATCGACGCGCTCTACGGCGTCACCGACTTCAGCCTGGCCGACCGTTTCGTGCATTACGCGAACCGGGTTCTCGAGGAACTCGAGAAGACAAACCCGGGGAAGCAGGTGGGCATTTACGCCTACGCCGAGCACACATCGCCCCCGAAGCGCGCGCGGCCAAAGGCCAACTACGTCACCGCGCTCACCCACATGCCCTGGGAGTTCTGCCACGTCCACCCGATCAACGACCCTGCATGCCCCTCGAACAAGCGGTACCTCGAGTACCTCAAGGGCTGGTCGAACCTCACCCGTCATGTCGGGGTTTACGAGTACTACGGCCATTTCTTCGTCTTCACTCCCTGGCCGATCGTTCATACGATGCGCGTCGACATCCCCCTTTACAAGGAGCTGAGGATCGAGCGATTCATCAGCGAGACCCAGCAGAACTGGGCGAACCAGGGCCTGAACTTCTATGTAGCGGCGAAGCTCGTGGCCGACCCCTCCGTGGACGTCGATGCGCTGCTCGCCGAGTACTTCTCACGCTTCTACGGCGAGGCGGGAGGGGCGATGCGCCGCTACAACGATCTATGGGAAGCCGCGATGAAGAAGACCGGCGAAGCCACTGAACATCGAGGCTATTCGTGGCTTTCGATGTTCTCCCTGCCCCTCGTGGCCGAGGCGGGCGCCATTCTCAAGGAGGCGGAAGAGCTTGCCGCCACAGACTCCGAAATGGTGCGGAAGCGCGTGGCCTTCGCGCGCACGGGTTACGGTTACACCGAGGCCTTCGCCCACATGATCGAGGCGGGAGGGCGCAAGGACAAGGCGGCGCTTGCGCAGTGGTCGGAGGAAGCGCAGAAGCGAGTGAAGGCCACCGAACGCTCAGCGCCCCAGGCGTTCTTCACCTCGCTCGCCATCGACCAGACGAAGTACATGGCGAGAATCCTCGAAAGCGGTGTGCCACCCTGGATAGCACTGCGGCCCGTGCCCTTCTGAGAAGCGTCCCGCCTACCACTCCTTGATCGTGTTGAAGACGGTGTCGCGCTCGACCGGGCGGCGTCCGGCTTCGCGGATCAGTCGGCAGAGTTCGTCGACCGAAAGCGACTGAGACGTGGGAGCGCCCGCGTCGTGGGCCACCTTCTCCTCGGTGACCGTGCCGTCTAAATCGTCGGCGCCGAACGAAAGGCCGATCTGCGCGACCCGCGGCCCGATCATGATCCAGTACGACTTGATATGCGGGATGTTGTCGAGCATCAGCCGCGCCACCGCGATCGCCTTCAAATCCTCGAAGCCCGTGGTCTCGGGCAGCTTCATGTTGGGCGCTTCCCAGGGCTGGAAGGCGAGGGGAATGAAAGTGACGAAGCCGTTCGTCTCGTCCTGGAGCTCACGCAGCCGGATGAGGTGGTCGACGCGATCCTCGATGGTCTCGATGTGACCGTAGAGCATCGTTGCGTTGCTGGGGATGCCGAGCTTGTGGGCCTCTCGCGCAACGTCGAGCCACTGTTCGCCTGTGGCCTTTCCCTTGATGATCTTGTTGCGGGTTTCCTTGTTGAAGATCTCGGCGCCGCCACCCGGCATGGAGTCCATCCCCGCGGCCTTGAGTGTCTCCAGGACCTCCGTTACGGACTTCTTGTAGAGCTTATGAAAGAAGAAGATCTCGACCGCGGTGAACGCCTTCACATGCATGTCGGGGCGGATCTTCTTGATCCCCTTCAGCATGTCGATGAAGTACTGGAAGGGCAGATCGGGATGCAGACCACCTACGATGTGGACCTCGCGGCAAGCCTTGGGCTGCTTGGCGACATCCGCGAACACCTGGTCTAGGGACATCGTGTAGGCGCGGGGCTCGCCGGTCTTGGCCGCGAAGGCGCAGAAGTCGCAGGTGGCGGCGCACACGTTCGTGTGGTTGATGTGGGTGTTGCACACAAAGTACGCGACGTCGCCGTGCTTCGCTTCGCGGACGTGATTGGCGAGACGGCCGAGGCCGAGCAGATCGCTTGTGCGATAGAGCGCCACGCCGTCGTCGAACGACAGGCGTTTGCCCGCGAGAACCTTCTCGCGGATCGCTTCGAGCGAGGCGTCGCCCATCGAGAAGGTTTCTAGGACCGAAGGTACGGCCACGGCTTGGGCGTTCATGTGCGGCGTATTTTATTGGATCCTGGCCGCTCGCGCCTTGCGCCTGATCATGGAGCCGGGCCTATACTCCGCCCAAGGACGTAAACCCCTGAAGAAACTCTTCTTTTCGCTGGTGCTCGCCATAGGCCTCGCCGTTTTGCCGATCGACCCCTCCTTCGTGGTGGGCACCAAGTCGCTCGCCATGGCGGCGATGGAACCCGGGTTTTCGGTGGTGCGGGGCAATATCGAACGCGGGAAGACGCTGGCGGCGGCCCTTTCGAGCGTCATCAGTCCCCGTGAGATCCACGAACTCGTCAGCACCGCCCGGGGGAACTACGACCTCAAAGATGTGCGTCCCGGCCAGCCCTTCCGGGTCTCGCTGACCCCTGAAGGCAAACTCCGCACTTTTTCCTACGCGATCGACGAACTGCGCACCCTGAGAGTTTCGCGGCGCGAGAGCGGGCTTCACGCGGACATCAACTCAAGGCGTTACGAGGTTCGGGTAGGCACGGCTTCGGGCGTCATCGAGTCCAGCCTGTTCGAAACGATCGACGCCATCGGCGAAAGGGACGAACTCGCGATGGAACTGTCCGAGATCTTCGCGTGGGACATCGACTTCAACACCGCGATCCAACGGGGTGACACTTTCCGGGTCGCGGTAGAGAAGTTCTATCTGGACGGACAACTGCGGCGCTACGGCAAGGTCCTGGCCGCGGAGTTCGTGAACTCCGGGAGAACACTTCGCGCGGTTCGCTTTGAGGGTGCGGACGGCAACTCCGCCTATTTCGAGCCTTCCGGCGACCCGCTCAAAAAGGCGTTCCTCAAGTCGCCGCTTCGCTTCACCCGCGTGAGTTCTAGCTTCTCGCGCGGCCGGTTCCATCCCGTCCTCCACCGGACACGCGCTCACAATGGAACCGATCTCGCAGCACCTCAGGGCACGCCCGTTCGCGCCATCGGCCACGGAACGGTGCTTACCGCCGGAGTTCAGGGCGGCTACGGAAAACTCGTGGTCGTACGTCACACGAACGGCTACACGAGCTACTACGGCCACCTCTCGAAGATCATGGTGCGCGGCGGCCAGCGCGTTTCGCAGAATGACCTTCTCGGCCTGGTCGGGGCCACCGGCCTTGCCACCGGCCCTCACCTTCACTACGGCATCATGAAGAACAGCGCCTGGGCCGACCCCATGCGCATCCAGAGCCCTCCGGCCGAGCCTCTGCGCGCCTTGGACCGGCCCGCCTTCCTGGCAACCGCGACGCAGGCGGCCGCCATGCTGCCGCCGGCCCCGATCTCCACACGGACCGCGAACAACACTCAGCGGTAGAGTCGTGGTCATGAGGCGTCAAACTCTGACCCTGACCGTGTTCGTGACCCTCCTGTCGCTCGAGGGTTCCGTGGGCGCCGCTCCGCCGGTGGTGAGCGTCACGGCCAAGGGCGCAAGGATTCAAATCCAGGCGGCGACGGTCGCGGAATGCATCGACGCATTGTCGCGGGCGGCAGGCTTCAAAGTGACGTATGAAGGGGGTCGGCCCATGACCATGCTCTTCAATGCGGAGATCGACACGCCGAGCGTGGCGCAAACCCTGGACCGGCTGCTCGATGGACAAAACCTCAACTTCGGCATCGTCTTCGATCTCACCGGCGCCAAGGTCACGACACTCGCCATCTATGGCGCGCCTCAGAAGACCGCTGGATCGTCGTCGGGATCGGCAGCCTCGGGTGGGCGACCTCAGCCGTTCGCACCGCCTCGAAACACGAGAACGGCGCCCGTGGACGAGCCTTCCGTAGAGGAACCGCCTCAAGAACCGACACCCGAGCCAATTCCTTCACCCACCCCAGCCACCTCACCCGTAGCCTCTCCAATCCAGCCCTCGCCTTTCGGACCGCGGCAGCCTTTCGGACGACCGCTGGGTGTGCCCATCGCCACACCGCCGCCGCCCAAACCAACGCCCTAGCCTGGGGGCTGCTAGCGCGAAACGCGGGGCAACTCGAGGTCGGGCGCGCGGACGCCTTGCTGGGGCGGAGCTTGATTGGGACCTCCCGGCGGTCTTCCGGGCCCACTCTGCCCGCCAATGACGAACGGTATGTTCGGAGCGAACATCCATCGGTTGTAGCTCGTGGTGCCGTTCACGATTCGCAAGCCCTTCTCCGTGGACAGGCTCGCGACACCGGCGATGGGCCCGGCCTGACCTCCGGTGTTTCCACCAAAGATGGGGGTCGGTGCAGGAGATGGCGAGGGTGAAGGTCGGCCCGGGCCGCCAGGGGGGCCTCCGGGCGGAGTGCCAGGAGGCGGCACCGCACCTTCACCGGGACGAAGGATCCGCCATTTTCCATCCTTGGTGAGGGGGTCCTTGTAGGCCTTGCGCAGGTACTTGCCCTGCACGAGCTGGTCGAAGGAAGCGGGCAGCGCGTTCGCG
>JAYUUU010000461.1:0-4080 GCA_043754395.1 Vicinamibacteria bacterium | reverse complement strand
TCTTTGAAGGTGCGCAGCGGCGGGGAAATGGTCGAGGACACGATCGCGGAGGATTCCGCCATCGTGATCGAGACGGCGGAGGGTCTCGTTGTCATCACCGGCTGCGGTCATGCCGGTGTCGTCAACACCATTGAATACGCGCGCAAGTCCCTGGCGATGGCGCCCGTGCACGCCGTCATTGGCGGCTTGCATCTCTTTGGCGCGACCGACGAACAGCTCGCTTGGACGGCCGTGAGACTCCGCGAGGCGGGCGTCGCTCACCTGCTCGGCGCGCACTGCACGGGAATCGAGGCCGTCTATCGACTTCGCGAACTCGCGAACCTCTCTCGAAAGACCGCGGTGGTGGGGTCGGTGGGAGCGTCGTTTACCCTTGGTCAGGGCATCGACCCGCTCGCCCTGGCTCGTTAGCCCCCGGGTTGCCCATGTGATAGCTGCCGAGGATCAGCAGCCTGGGCGCTCCGGCGGAACACGAGGGGTCTTGCGGGGAGGGCGGGCGCGGCCAAGGAGCACCTCGCGTTCGCGCGCGTTACGGGTGAGGGCGGCGGCGCGTTCGAACTCGGCGCGCGCTTCGTCATGACGATGGAGCCTGGCGAGCAGGTCCCCGCGCACCGCGTTCAGCAGGTGGTAGCCCTCGAGTTCACCGGACACCACCAGAGCATCGACGATGGCCAGACCTTCGAGGGGACTGCTCGCCATGGAGACTGCCACTGCGCGGTTCAATTGCACGACCGGCGAAGGGGCGGCCTGTCCGAGCGCTCCATAGAGCGTTGCGATGCGAGACCAGTCGGTTTCCTCTGCAGTGCGGGCCCGGCCATGACACGCCGCGATCGCCGCCTGCAGCGCATAGGGACCAAGAGCACCGCCAAGCGCCTCGGCGCGGGCAAGGGCGTTGAGGCCGCGGTGGATCAGAAGCTGGTCCCAACGCGCGCGGTCCTGGTCGAGTAGAAGTATCGGTTCACCGAAAGGCCCCGTGCGCGCACGCAGGCGCGACGCCTGAATTTCCATCAGAGCCACGAGGCCGCACACCTCGGATGCATTCGGCACGAGTCCCGCCAGGATGCGTCCGAGGCGCAGCGCCTCCTCGCACAAGGACGGCCGCATCCAGTCGTCACCCGCGGTCGCCGAATAGCCCTCGTTAAAGATGAGGTACAAGACGTCGAGCACCGACGAGAGTCGTGGGCCGAGGTCCTTGCCGCGCGGGACGTCGAAACGGACGCCGGCCTCCGCCAGAGCCTTCTTCGCTCGAACGATCCGCTGCGCGATGGTGCTCTCGGTCGCGAGGAACGCCCGCGCAATCTCGTCGGTGGTGAGGCCGCCGAGAAGCCGGAGGGTGAGTGCGACGCGCGCGTCCGGGGCGAGGACCGGGTGACATGCCGTGAAGATGAGCCGCAGCAGGTCATCGCCCACATGATCGTCGGCCGCCGCTTCGATTCCGGTCGCACTCTCTTCCTGCAGGGCTTCGAGAGCGTGAGCGATCTGCTCATGCTTTCGCTCCTGCATCTTGAAGCGGCGCAGCCGATCGAGGCCACGCCGTTTCGCGGTGGTCATAAGCCAGGCGCCGGGGTTTTGGGGGACGCCTGATTCGGGCCACGTCTCGAGGGCCGCCACCAGAGCGTCCTGGGCCAGTTCCTCGGCGAGACCCACGTCGCGCACTACTCGCGCCAGACCGCCGATGATCTTCGCCGACTCGATGCGCCAGACCGCCTCGATGGTTTTATGAACGTCCGCGCCGGCCATGCGCGCGGATGATAAGCACTAGGAGCGTTCGGCCACCGCTTTCATGGCCGCGAGACCCTTTTCGAAGTCTTTGCCGACCATGCTGTCCATACTCATGAAGAGGGACATCACCTTCATCATGAACGCCTGCGGCCCCGTCATGGCCCAAACCACCCGCGTCGAGCCACCATCGCCCGCGATTCCGAAGTCGGCCTGGTTGTACGCCTCGAAAGGTTTGAGGAAATCGAGCTTGATCAAAACGCGCGAGGACGGAGTCGCTTCGAGGACCTCCATGCGGCCCGAGCCCACGGCCGAGTTGCCTTCCCACGCGTACGTGGCGCCCTTGCCCCGCTCGGCTCCACCATAGGTGCGCTTGAGCTCGGGATCGAGGTTCTCCCAAGGCGACCACGAAGTCCACTTGTGGAAGTCCTCGATGAGGCCGAACACCTTCGCGGCGGGAGCGGCGATGGCTATGGAGCGTTCAACGCGGAAGCTGTCCGGCCTGGTGGAAGCGATCACCAGAACGACCACGATGACGAGGCCGACGACGCCAAGGATGGCTAGTAACAAGGGAGTTCCTCCGTAAATGCCTGCAAGACTACGCGAGGTTCGCGGGCTCTTGAAGCGGGCGGATATCCACCTGCGCTTCGGGGAAAAGCCCGCCGAATTTGCTGGTCCACTCGACAATCTCAGCCATGCTTTCGAACCGAAGGATTGAGAAACCGGCGATGACTTCCTTCGATTCCGCGAAGGGCCCGTCGATCAGCGTGCGCTCTCCGGCTTTGAACTTGAGTCGCGTCGATTTGCGGCTTGGCTCGAGCGACTCCATCGAGAGCAGAACGCCCGCCGCGCTCATCTCTCCTCGCAGTGCCGTGAGATTCGCGGCCACCTGTGGGGACGCCGGCCGTCCAGCCTCCGCGTCGGGGTCGCCCTTATAGAGGATGCCGAAACGGATCGGAGGGTTGCCCGCAGGCTTTGGACACATCCCGAGATCCCAAGGTTCGCATACGGGACCGATCTCGATCTCCGTGTCGCGCCCGAGGGCCTTGCCGAGCCGCGTGCCCCATTCAATGGCTTCGTCCATTGCGCGGGCCTTGATCAGGGCGAACCCGGCGAGCAACTCGGTGGAACCTTCGAAGGGCCCCTCTGTGATCGTGCACGCTCCATTCTTTACGTGCAGCCGAACGCGGTTGCGGCTCGCTTGCAGCCCTTCGCCCGCGATGAAGATGCCCGCGCGCATCCCTTCCTGAATCAGCATGCCCATCGAACCGATGAACTCCTTGCTCGGCGGAATCCCGGCTTCTTCCTGAGCACTCGAACGATGCATGGCCATGAAACGCATGTCTTCTCCTCTTTGCCTACCGATTTCCGCGGCCGAAGATCGCCATGACGATCGAGCTCATACCCCAGCCCATGAGCGCGCCCACCGTCGTTCCAACGAACATGTGGGCGAGGGCGTGCTGGAGCGGCGTGGTGTCGGCGGTGGCGAACGGGCCGCGGAATTCCTGAACGTCGTAGATATTCGGCATCCCCATCACCGCGAGGCCGATTCCGAGGATGGCGATGCCGTTCGCGACAAGGCCCTGGTTGAAGACGAGAGGCAGAAGGTGGCGGTACGAGCCGAAGCCCGAAGGCCGCACGCGCACGCCGTAGTAGACGATGCCGGCGAAACCGACCACCGATACCGAAACGAACTTCACGACCGAGTCCGGCTGGCCGGCGATCGAGAGCACAAGGCGGAGCAGGCCCACAATCGCCATGGCGATGAGGATCGGCGCCTGAAAGCGGATGTATTCCGTGTAGGACTTTCCAAACATGATCGCGCTACTTCCGGCCTTCGGTTTCGGCGCGCAGGCGGTCCTCCTGGGCACGTAGCTCAGGGGTGAGGGCGTCGCCGAAGTCGTCGGCCTCGTAGACCCGACGAACTTCGATCACCGAGTCGTCGTTCATCGGGTTGGGGCAGCGCTTCACCCACTCGATCGCTTCCTCCATCGACTTCACCTGCCAGAGCCAGAATCCCGCGACAAGTTCCTTGGTCTCGGAGAACGGACCGTCGACTACGGTGCGTTTGGCGCCCGAGAAGATCACGCGCGCCGCCTTCGAGCTTGGGTGAAGCCCCTCGCCCGCGAGAATGATGCCCGCCTTCACGAGTTCCTCGTTGAATTTGCCCATCGCGACGAACTGCTCCTCGCGCGGCATCACCCCGGCTTCGCTGTCCGCAGTGGCTTTGACCAGAACCATGACTCTCATGATGTGTCCTCTTAAGTAGTCGTATTGTCGAGCGTTCTACCCCGAGGCGGGATTGCCTTCGAAGTGTCGCTCTATCCACACGACGAAGCAGCGATGCGGAATTCGACAACCATT
>JAYUUU010000460.1:0-7442 GCA_043754395.1 Vicinamibacteria bacterium | reverse complement strand
GACTTCCACCTTGAGCGCGTCGAGTTTCTTCGCCTCCATCGTCCCTTGAGGAGGAGGCGTGGGCTTGGCTTTGGGCTGAGGGGCGAGCAGGATAGCGAGTGCGAAGGCGGCGGCGAGACTCATGCGGGGATCTCCTCCTTGGGGAGTGGTTGGCGTTCAGCCTACCGCAAGCCCGGAGACTCGAGCGCAACGATGCCGATTTGAAAACCGCCTGTGCGAACGCGCTTCGGCGGGCCAACCAAAAAGCGGGCATACTGCTCCTCCACCCAACAACACCGAGGAACCACTATGGCCACGAACGCTGAAATCATCGAAAGCCTCTACGAGGCGTTTTCAAAAGGGGACGTGCCGACGGTCCTTGGGTTCTTCGATCCGCAGATCGAGTGGAACGAGGCCGAGGGTGTGCGCTACGCGGACCGAAACCCGTACCGGGGTCCCATGGCGGTCGCGGAGGGAGTGTTCGGCCGGATCATTTCCGAGGTGGATCAATTCGCGGTCGTCACCGCGAAGTTCATCGACGGCGGCGACACCGTGGTCGTCGAGGGACGCTACAAGGGAAAAGTGAAAGCGACGGGCACGATGCTCGACGCACAGTTCGCGCACGTTTATACGTTGAGCGGCGGCAAGGTCGTGCGCTTTCAGCAGTACACCGATACCGGCCAGTGGACGAAGGCGCTCGGGGTCTAGAGGCGACGGCTCGGAGTTGGTAGTGGCGGGATGGGGTCGCTTCGTCACCCTCGTTCGATGAGTCTCCTCGCGATGACGGCGGGCGTCGGTCGATGACCCGCCGTCAGCGGTTCGTCAGGCTTCGATCTTTTCTTCTGGTTCCTTGACGATCGTCGGTTTGAACTCGAACGCCAGGCCGTCTCCTGCGGGGTTGAGCTTGATCGTGACTTCTCCGCCCGACTCGAGCTCTCCGAAGAGGATCTCGTCGGTGAGGGGATCGCGGACGTGTTCCTGGATGACGCGGGTCACCGGGCGCGCGCCGAACTTCGGGTCGTAGCCCTTTCGCGCGAGCCAGGCCCGCGCTTCCTCGGCGAGGGTGATCGCGACCTTGCGTTCGCGCAGCTGCGCTTCGAGTTCGAGGACGAACTTCGACACGATCAGCTCCATCGCCTCGAAAGGCAACGAGTCGAAAGTGACGATCGCGGAGAGACGGTTCCGGAACTCGGGCGCGAACAGCTTCTCGATGGCGCCCTTGCCGCGGGCCGCCGTGTCCTTGAAGGCATCACGCTGCAACCCGATGGCCCGGCCGCTCATCTCCTGCGAGCCCGCGTTGCTGGTCATGATCAGGATCGCTTGACGGAAGTCCGCCTTGCGTCCGTTGTTGTCGGTGAGGGTCGCGTGATCCATCACCTGGAGCAGGATGTTGAAGATGTCGGGATGAGCCTTCTCGATTTCGTCGAGGAGCACAACGCAGTACGGGTTCTTGCGAACCGCATCCACGAGGAGCCCGCCTTGATCGAAGCCGACATACCCGGGAGGCGCCCCAACCAGGCGGGACACCGTGTGCTTCTCCATGTATTCGCTCATGTCGAAGCGGATGAACTCGTTGCCAAGCTGTTTCGCGGTCTGCTTCGCCAGCTCGGTTTTGCCGACGCCGGTGGGGCCGGTGAAAAGGAAGCAGCCGACCGGACGATCCGCTGGTCCCAGGCCCGCGCGTGAGCGCTTGATGGCCTGGGCGACGAGCTTCACCGCCTTCTCCTGGTGGAAAACCACGCGGTTCAAAGACTCTTCGAGCGTGCGCAGCCTCTCCTTGTCGGAAAGCGAAGCCTGCTTCTCGGGAATGCGCGCCACCCGCGCCACCACACGTTCGATGAGGGACAGGTCGACGTCGCGAGGGTCGATCTTGTCGAGGCGAAGCGATGCGCCCGCTTCGTCGAGCAGGTCGAGAGCGCTGTCGGGCAGACGGTGCTCGCGCATGTGACGCTGAGCCAGCTTCGCCGCGCCATCGATCGCATCGTCCTTGATCGAGACATCGTGATGCTTTTCGAGACGGTCCTTGAGTCCGAAGAGGATCTGAACGGTGTCCGCCATCGAAGGTTCTTCCACGACGATCTTCTGAAGACGGCGGAACAGCGCCTGGTTCTTCTCGATGACCTTGAACTCATCGAACGTGGTGGCCCCGATGATCCGGATGTCGCCTTCCTGGAGGATGGGCTTCACCATGTTGGAAAGGTCGAGGGTGCCGCCGCTTGTCGCACCCGCACCCACCATCGTGTGGATCTCGTCGATGAAGAGGATCGGCTTCGGACGTTTCTTGAGCGCCGCGATCACCTGCTTGAAACGCTCTTCGAAGTCACCGCGGTAGCGGGTGCCCGCGAGCATCGCTCCGGTATCGAGGGAGAAGATCTCCGCGCCCTTCAAGAACTCGGGCGCGTCGTCCTTGAGAAGAGCCTGGGCCAAACCGTCCACGATCGCGGTCTTGCCGACGCCCGGGTCGCCCACGAGCACGGGGTTGTTCTTGCGGCGCCGGCAGAGGATCTCGAGAACACGGCGGACCTCCTTCTCGCGGCCGATGAGAGGATCGAGAAGCCCCTGGCGCGCGCGTTCGCTGAGTGAGGGTGCGAAGGATTCGAGCGGGTCGCTCGGTGCGGCCGATGCCTCATCACCATCGCCCGCCGGTGCGGGACCAGCCGGAAGATTCTCGGGACGCTTGGAGACGCCGTGGGAGATGTAGTTCAAAACATCGAGACGCGTGATGCCCTGCGACGCGAGCGCTTCGGCCGCGAACGATTTCGGCTGCTGCATCAGGGCGGCGAGAACGTCGCCCACATCGGCTTCGTTCTTCCCCGCACTCTGGACATGCAGCACCGCCGATTGAAGCAGGCGTCTGAAGCCGATGGTCTGCTGAGGCGCCTTGCGCGAACCGTCGGGAACGCGGTCAATCTGCTCCTCGACGTAGACCGTCAATCCCTTGACCAGCTGGTCGACATCAACACCAGACCCATGGAGGATCCTCCGGCCCACGGGATCATGGGCGATCGCGAGCAGGACGTGCTCGGTGGTGAGGTGTGCGTGGCGTCGATCCTGGGCTCCTTGCGCTGCGATCACAAGGATCCGTTCGAGGGCGGGGGTGAACATGACGCCGCAATGTTGCAACAACCGAGGCTGCGGACGGAAGCTGCCAGTGAGCTCGACCTGAAAGAACTTCTCCTACGCCCTCCGCCAGAGCATGAAGGCGGCCAGAAGTGCGAGCCCGAGCACACTCCGCCATTCGTGGTTCGCAAGGAGCCGGCTCATCTGAAACTTCGATTGCCTGGGCCCGCCGGGGGCCAAGCGCGGGAAGAAGATGGGTACATGCTTCGCCCAGTCGTGATACTCGTCAGGGAACTTCGCGCGGAGAAAGGTGGCTTCTTCGCGAACGATAACTGGATAAAAAACAAGGAGATACACAAGTCCCGCGACCACGGAAATGGGGTGCCGCGCCGCGACCAGAAGCCCGAGCGCCATGAGCACGCTCCCAACGTAAAGGGGGTTTCGCGTATGAGCGTAAGGGCCGCCCGTGGCGAGGCGATGCGTCTTCTCGATGTGGCCCGAAGCCCAGATCCGGATCAACTCGCCGATCGCCGCGAGCACGCCACCCCGAATCAAGGAGTCGGTGGTGGGCTCCGCGAAAAAAAGGGCGAGAGCGCCCGCGGTGTAGCCCGCTCGTACCCGGACCCTCGAAAGACTCAAATAGCACCCCGGTCGCTCGACGAGACGATCCGACGCGAGGCCGCTTCCACCACCGCGGATGGCAGGATCTTCCTCATGATGTCGTGATGGGTGTCGCAGTTGCGCTTGTGGCACGGGGCGCACGCGGGGATCTTGCGCACCACCTGATCGTCGCTCGACCATGGCCCGTTGCGCGCGGGGTCGGTGGGCCCAAACAGCGCGACGATCGGCGCGCCCATGGCGCCCGCGATGTGAAGCGGCCCCGTGTCAGCGCCGAGGAAGAGACGAGAGATCCGTGCGAGGGCGGCGAGTTGGAGCACCGATGTCTCGGGTGCTCGTTTCGCGGTTCCGGAGGAAGCCTGGACCACTGTGTCCGCGAGGGCCTCTTCGCCCGGCCCCCACAACACGACGGGAGCCAGATGCATCGCGGCCAGGCCCTGCGCCACTTCACCCCACGATTCGGCCGGATAGAGCTTGCTCTCCCAGCCCCCGCCCGGTGCGATCAACGCGAGCGGGTTGCCGACCGATGCGCGGTACGCCGTGGCCATCGCCACCGCATCTTCGGGAAGGACGTAGGGAAAATCGCGCGACCCGCGGTCGTCGATGCCAAGGCCGATGAGCAGCGCCTGGTGCTGGTCGATCACGTGAACATCTTCGGGCAGACATAGGGCGGTCTCGGTCAACATCACGCTCGATGAAGCCTCACGCCGGTGGTCGGCCATCCAGCCGATGCGGCGCGGCGCGCCCGAAAGCCAGGTCCAGAAGGCAGACTTCCAAAGACCCTGGGCATCGATCGCCACCTCGGGGTTGAAGTCGCGAAGGGTCCGCGCGAGCCGGAACCGGTCGTTCCAGTCGTAGGCCGAGGCCTTGGGAAGAACGAACATCTGGCTGAGGCCGCGGATCGATCCAACGAGAGGAGAGCCCGGAGGTTCAACCGCCCACGCGACCTCGTGCCCGGCCTCGATGAGGGCCGCCACCATGGGTGTGGTGTGGACAACGTCGCCGATCGACGACAGACGGACAACCAGGATTCTCACAATGGGCGGGGTAAATCTACCGCGCTTGAAGCCGGGCGAGGAGGGTGCTCGTGTTGTGGTCTTTCGGGTCCCCCACGATCGCCACGCGGCCGCCGTAGCTCTTCACCGTCTCTCGTTCCGGCACCGTCTCAGGCGTGTAATCGGTGCCCTTGCAGTGGACATCGGGTTTGAGGGCCAGGAGGAGGTTATCGACGGTGTCTTCGTGAAAGATCACCACGAAGTCCACCGAGTGCAGCGCCGCAACCAGCAGCGCCCTGTCCTGCTCATTCTGGAGCGGACGATTCTCGCCCTTCAATTTCCGCACTGATGCATCGGCGTTGATGCCTACGATCAGGAGGTCGCCCTCGGCGCGCGCGCCATGGAGGTAACGCGTGTGGCCGACATGGAGGAGATCAAAACAACCGTTCGCGAATGCCACGGTCTTCTTCTCGCGGCGGGCCTGAGCGCACACGTCCTTGAGCGTCTCCACTGTGGCGATCTTGGAGGCTGCGTGACGGAAGGGCGCGCTCACGCGAAGTCGGCTCCGCGGATCGCCCGCCGCAGCTCGTTCGCCGAAACCGTGGCGGTGCCGCGCTTCATCACCACCAGACCACCGGCGATGTTCGCGAGATGGGCCGCTTCAAACGCGGAAGCTCCCGCGGCGAGGGCGAGAGTGAACGTAGCGATGACGGTGTCGCCGGCACCCGTCACATCGGCGACCTCATCGCTGCCGAAGACGGGGATGTGGCGCACTTTCTCACCCGCCTCGAAAAGCGCCATGCCGTCGCTGCCGCGGGTCACGAGAACCGCCGGCGTCTTGAGCCGCGCCTGCAGCGCGCGGCCGGACCGCTCGAGTTTTTTCGTGTCGTCGCCGATGGTGACACCAAGAGCCTCTTCGACTTCGGGCTCATTCGGCGTCACCGCGGTGACGCCTTCGAGGCCCAGCAGCGCGTGACGTGAATCAGCCGTGAGAGGGGCCTTGTGCCGGCGAGAGAACGCGGTCGAGAGGTTCAGGACCTCCTGGGTCACAAGGCCAAGTCCATAGTCGCTGACCAGAACGCCGTCGACCGCGCCGATTCTTGCGAGCGCCTTGCGGACGTGGCCCTCACACCACCGGCTCGAGGCCTCCGCGAGAGGCTTCGTACGGTCCATGCGGACGATCTGCTGGCGGGTCGAGTGAAAGCCTCCGCCGAGGATGCGGGTCTTGAGCGGCGTGCCGTAGCCTTTGGCGCGACCCACGCCCACAGTCTTGATTTTCTTCCGCTTCAGCAGAGCCACAAGCGCACGGCCCGTCGCATCGTTGCCGACAAAACCCACAGGGTAGGGGTCACCGCCAAGCGTCTTGATGTTGTGCACCGCGTTGGCACCTCCGCCAAGGCGAAGGTCCGACCCTTCATATTGGAGGATGAGCACGGGAGCCTCGCGAGAGATTCTCTCAACCCTTCCGTTCAGGAACTCATCGATCACGAGGTCGGCGACAACCGCGATCCGCCGCCCCTGAAACGCGGCGACAACTTCGAGCAGACGGGCCTTGGTGGGCTTCATCTAGTGCGACTCGAGAATCTGAAGTGCTGCGTCGAGCGCGTTCTCGGCGATGAGGTCAGGCTGACGCTTCCAGCCCGACATCCAGTATTGAATCTCGCCGAGGCCGTAGCCCGTCTTCACGAGGCAGGCTTTGGCACCGACGTTCCAGGCGAGTTCGAGGTCCCCTTGACGGTCACCCACGACCCACGACTTCGAGAGGTCGATATCCAACTCCTTCGCAGCGCGATGGAGCATGCCCGGGCGCGGTTTGCGGCAGTCGCAGTCCTGACGATACGGGGGCGCACCCGCCGAGGGGTGGTGCGGGCAGTAGTAGATTCCATCGATCCGGGCGCCCGAAGACTCGGCGCGGGTTTTCAGAACGCCGTTCACTTCGTCAATAAGGGACTCGGGGAAATAACCGCGCGCGACTCCCGCCTGATTGGTCACCACCACGCAGAGGCGATTTCCGGCATTCACGGCTCGAATCGCATCGACCGCGAACGAAAAGGGCTGGAAACGCGTGACGTGATTCACGTAGCCGATCTCGTGCGACAAAGTGCCGTCGCGATCGAAGAAGATGGCGGGACGGGTCATGACCGCACCTCGCGAAGGAGAATCCCCGCCACCGTCTGCGGCTCCACCGAAGTCATACAACGGTGATCGATGGGACAGGTCACGTGGCGGCAGGGCGAACACTCGGCCACACCACGCACGAATGAGGCGCGACGCCCGATGGGATGCGTCTCACCTGGATTCGTCGGTCCGAAAATGCCAACGGTGGGAATGCCGAGGGCCGCGCCGAGATGCATAGCACCCGAGTCGTTGGCGACGAGACCCTCAAGACTGGCGAGCACACCCGCGAAAGTCCTCAGATCGGTGCGACCACAAAGATTCAGGGAGGGTGTCTTCATCGCGGCCGCGACTTCCGAAGCGGGGCCCGCATCCGCGGCGGAGCCAAGCAGGACGGCCTGTGCGCTGAGTTCGCCGCTCAGGCTATCGGCGGTCTCGGCGAAACGTTCGGGAGGCCACTGCTTCGCCGAACCCTTGGCAGCACCCGGGGCGATCCCGAAAAAACGGCCCGAACCAAGCAGGGCCCGGCCCGCATCGATCCACGCGGGAGGCGCAGTCAGGGACGTGTCGAGGGCGTCGCTCGTGGGGAGACCCATAGCGGCAAGCATCGCCCAATAGTAATGCACCTGCGAACGTCCCCGGACACTCGCGGGTACGCTCGCCTTGCGGGTAAGA